>CBDTUM010000041.1:0-33144 GCA_965363495.1 uncultured Desulfopila sp. | reverse complement strand
GGCCTGCAGTTCGTCGCCTATCGAAAAAAGGACCAGCCTGTCGGGCCGTCCAACTATGTACACATGATCGATAGCGGCCTGTATATCTTCCATGGTCTTTTCGAGAAATGTTTCCGCCAGGAAATCTTCTTCATAAGCCCAGATCCAGATATCCTGGCCGTAGACCATATCGGCCTTATCAAGGGCTGCAAAGAATTTTGGCGGCATCATCATGGGAAAGACATGGATGTAATTGACAGCCATATCCTGCATCAGCCCGAGGTGTTCTTTGTAGCGGTCGTCATCACCGGGAGGAGCACCATACAGGGGGGTCTCACCCGGAAGATAGGGCGAATAGCCGATCGCCCGAAAGAAAACCGGCGTGTTTTTCTGAAGATCGAAGATCTTCGTGCCTCGCGTCACAAATCGCTTGGGAGCCGGTGTCGTAGAAAGCATTTCACTGGTTTTTGCCTGGGCATGACTGGTCGAACCAGCAAAACTTGTGAATGGCGAAAAAACTGTCAAGAAAAACAAAATTAAGAGCATTCTGCTGAGCATAGGTACGTTTCGAGGGAAAAGGAAGAGTGATTCTTGAGACTGTGTCTTATGTTTTACGTAAGCCTTACCACAAAAATCAGCTTGCCCCAAGGGAAAGATGTGCGACATATGTCTTACGCCATACAGATTGGCATTCCTGTTTCAATTTCCGGCAACCCGGCTAAAAGTTTAGTACTTTTCAGCGCTGTTATGGTAAAAATGGCAAGGCATGGACAGACATTCTTCCAGGGTTGCGTTTTATGGGCAACAAAGGTGGTGTAAAAGTGAGAGACAGCGGGGTTGTTGTGATACGTGGCGGCGGGGACATAGCAACTGGGATAATTTGCCGACTCCACCATTGCGGCTTTAAGCTGCTGGTTTTGGAAACCGCAAAGCCAACGGCTATCCGCCGCACGGTAGCCATGTCGGAAGCGGTGTACGAAGGCAGCCAGACCGTAGAAGGTGTAACGGCAGAACAGGTTGCAACCATAGAAGAGTGTGGCGCCAGCTGGACCAAAGGCAGAGTTCCCCTCCTGGTCGACGCTGCAGCCGATTGCCTGCCTCAAGTGCAGCCGATTGCCCTTGTCGACGCAATCCTGGCAAAAAAAAATTGCGGTACCACCATAAATATGGCACCCATTACTATTGCTCTCGGTCCTGGTTTTTGCGGCGGTAAAGATGTCCACGCAGTTATCGAAACAGCACGGGGGCATCGTTTGGGCAGAATACTTTACAGCGGATGTCCCCTTGCCAATAGTGGCATCCCCGGAATGATCGGCGGGTACACGACAGAGCGGGTTCTTTATGCCCCTGATGCCGGAATAATCAAGGTATTACAGGATATCGGCAGCAAAGTGAGAAAAGGCGAGCCGGTAGCAGCTATCGGCACTACAGAAATATTTGCGCCAATAACAGGCCTGATTCGTGGAATGATTCGCAAGCAGAGCAAAGTAGCAAAGGGCTTAAAAATCGGCGATATTGATCCACGTATCGATGAGGTTGAAAACTGTTACACCATTTCGGACAAGGCACGCTGCATCAGCGGAGGTGTTCTGGAGGCTCTACTTTTTTTGGCAAAGAAATAACCAAGATGAACTCGTAAAAAGTCTATTAGAAGCACCCCGATGGCTATGGAAAAAGTTTAATATACGCCCAAAGGAAGTGCCCTTGGGGTACAAGGCGTAGTGTTTTGGGCAGCTTCTCGACTATACATGTAGTATGTCGAGAAGCTGCCCAAGACCTACAACGAAGGAGATCGGATTGCTATGCCCTTTGGGTACTTTTTACGACGCCATCTACCAAAAGAATACTGTAAACAAAAAAAATGAAGTAGTGTTTTGCCTGAGAACACATGCGAACCACCCATGTTAAAAAAGATAGTACAACATTCCCCTTCCCTTACTGAGCTCTAAAAAGCACGGATCAATGAAAAACGATTATCCATATTTAATTGAATTGCAGGGCATGACCAAGGCATTTCCCGGGGTGCTGGCCAACGACTCAGTTGATTTAAAGATACAACCCGGTGAAATACATGCATTACTGGGTGAGAACGGCGCGGGAAAATCAACCCTGGTAAAAATGATCTATGGCATCCTCAAACCGGACGCCGGCACCATTTTATTCAACGGCCGGCAGGTGGAAATCGAAACCCCGGCCCGTGCCCGCGAGCTGGGTATAGCCATGGTCTTTCAGCATTTTTCACTGTTTGATTCGCTCTCCGTGGTGGAAAACATTTCTCTTGGCATGAATAAGGCCGTTGATCTGCGAAAACTGGCCAACGAAATCACTGAAGTATCCAAGCGATATGGCCTCCCTCTTGATCCCAATCGGCATGTGTATACCCTCTCAGTCGGCGAGCGGCAACGTATTGAGATAGTCCGCTGCCTGCTGCAGGAACCTCGATTGCTGGTGATGGATGAACCGACCTCGGTCTTGACGCCCCAGGAAGTCAAAAAACTCTTTCTGACCCTGAACCGGCTGGCGGAAGAAGGGCTGGGGATTCTCTATATCAGTCATAAACTCGATGAAATAAAAGTACTTTGTCACCAGGCAACTATCCTCCGTCTTGGCAAACGAATCGGCATCGTCAATGTTGATGACGAGAGCACCTCATCGCTGGCCATGATGATGATGGGCGATGAACTCGAAAAAAACGACCGGCAGCATACACCTGCCACCGGCGCCATACGATTGCAGGTTAACAGACTGAACCTGCCGGCAAAGGACAGCACCTCCATATCTTTATCCAATATAAACCTTGAAGTTCGAGCCGGCGAAATCGTCGGCATCGCCGGAGTTGCCGGGAATGGACAGGACGAATTGCTTAAAGCGCTTAACGGTGAAAGGTGCTGCCCGGAAGCCTCGAGTATTCTTATCGACAACCAGCCTTCCGGCAAACTTGGCCCCAACCCTCGCCGCCGGGCCGGGCTTGCCAGCGTGCCGGAAAAAAGACTGGGCCACGGGGCAATCCCGGATATGGATTTGGTCGACAATGCCTTTATGACGGGATTTTACAGGATGGGCCTGCTTGCCAGAGGGATTATTAATTATCCAAAAACACGAATTTTTGCGCAGAAGGTTATAACAGATTTCTCTGTCAAGACTCCTGGTTCCAGTGTGCCGGCAGAGAGTTTATCCGGCGGCAATTTACAGAAATTTATTATAGGCAGAGAGTTGAGCCAGCACCCTGAGATCCTCATCGTTTGCCAGCCTACCTGGGGTGTTGATGCCGGTGCCGCCCAGACAATCCATAGATCCTTGCGGCAATTGGCAACTCAGGGCGCTGCAGTGTTGGTTATTTCGCAGGATCTGGATGAGTTGATGGAAATGTCCGATAGAATCGGGGCGATTTGCGGCGGTCGATTATCGCTTTTTTATCCAACGGTAGAGATGACGGTTGAAAAAGTCGGCCTGCTTATGGCTGGTGTCTCATTGGAAGAAGGAGCAGCCGATGTGGCCTCGGTTAGTTAAACGACAGATACCGTCCAGGTTGATGGTCTATTTATCGCCGGTCTTAGCCCTGCTCCTGTCTCTTTTGGCCGGGGTCATCCTGTTTATCATTATGCGGGTCTCCCCTCTTGCCGCACTGCATGCTTTTTTTGTTGCACCGCTGTCGTCCATTTACGGCTTGGCGGAATTAGGGGTTAAAGCGACACCACTGATTCTCATCGGGGTGGCCTTATCGCTTGGGTTCAAGGCCGGCGTATGGAATATCGGTGCTGAAGGTCAATTGACCATGGGTGGCCTGTGCGGTGGAGTCGTGGCGCTCTATTTTTATAACCAGGAAGGCTTTTATATCATCCCGCTAATGCTGCTTGCCGGGATACTGGGCGGCATGGTCTGGGCGGCCATCGTCGCCTTTTTACGGGTTCGGTTTAACGCCAATGAAATTCTGACCAGCCTGATGTTGAGTTATGTAGCTGGTTTGTTGCTGAACATGCTGATGCATGGCCCTTTAAAAGATCCGGAGGGTTTCAATTTCCCCGAATCCAGGCAGTTCAGCGATTCGGCTCTGCTGCCGGTGCTGTTTGAAGGGACACGGCTGCATATCGGCTTTATTATTGCTCTTCTGGTTGTGGCCCTGGGCTGGATCATCCTGGCCAAAACACTGGTCGGGTATCAGATTAAAATTGCCGGATCAGCGCCTGCAGCGTGCGAACATGCAGGATTCAGTACCTCGAAAATCGTCTGGACGACTCTTCTGCTGGGCGGTGGCATAGCTGGTTTAGCGGGAACCATCGAGGTTGCCGGCCCTATCGGTCAGCTACTGCCCAATATTTCCCCCGGCTACGGGTTTACCGCAATAATCGTCGCCTATGTCGGCCGCCTGCACCCGCTGGGTGCGCTGTTTGCCGGGTTATTGCTGGCATTAACCTATCTTGGCGGCGAGACCGCCCAGATCGAGTTAAATTTACCGGTGGCTGTAACCGGCGTGTTTCAAGGATTGCTGCTGTTCTTCCTGCTGGCCAGCGATGTCCTGATTCACTACCGTATTCGTTTCGGTAAGCCCTCGCTGGCTTTGGAGAAAAGCTGATGGATATACTTATTCCGGCAATGTTGACCATTATCACCGCGGCAACCCCGCTACTCTTTGCCGCCCTTGGCGAGATGGTTACGGAAAAATCCGGGGTTTTGAACCTGGGTGTTGAAGGCATGATGGTGATGGGCGCTATAATTGGTTTTGTGGCGGAATATTATTCCGGCAACGCAACGATTGCGATCCTGGCCGGTGTTCTGGCCGGGGCATTCATGGCGTCACTTTTTGCATTACTTGTGCTTAAATTTCATGCCAGCCAGGTGCCAACCGGCCTGGCATTGACCATCTTCGGTATTGGTTTAAGCGCCCTGGTCGGGCAAAGTATGATCGGCATTGCCTATGAAGGATTACCAAAGCTTTCCATCCCTGTACTCTCGTTAATCCCGGTTATCGGTCCCTTGTTGTTTCAACAGGATTTTTTGGTATATTTATCAATCGCCATGGTCGTTGCCATCCATTATTTTCTGACTAAAACTCGAGCGGGTCTTATCCTGCGTGCGGTTGGAGATTCCCATGATGCTGCTCATGCCATGGGCTATTCGGTGGTTAAGATTAGATTTATGGCAATTTTGTTTGGTGGGGCCATGGCCGGACTGAGTGGTGCCTATCTGTCGCTGGCCTATTCGCCCATGTGGGTAGAGCAGATGACTGCCGGTCGAGGCTGGATTGCTCTGGCTCTGGTGGTGTTTGCCTGTTGGCGGACCGTTCGTGTTCTCCTTGGCGCCTACCTGTTCGGTGGTATTTCAATTTTGCAATTACATGCCCAGGCACTGGGAATTGGCATACCTTCCCAGGTCATGTCGATGCTGCCGTATCTGGCAACTATTTTTGTCCTGGTGATTATCTCAAGAGACGTATCTAAGATTAAATTAAATGCCCCGGCCAGCTTGGGCAAGGCGTTTCATCCAAGTCGATAATTTTGATGGTGTCGTAAAAACTCTTCATCTTCTTCGTTATTGCGAATTCCACTATTATTACGACGTACTCTAGTACGCCGTAATAATAGTGGAATTCGCACGCCTCGAATATGAAGCTTTTTACTTAACCATCGCAAACCTTAGGTTCTTACGAAGTTGTCATCATTCTCAATCAATTCAAAAAAGGAGAGAAAACATGCTGAAGAAGACATTATTGTCATTAATTCTGGCCGCAGGTGTTGCGGTGGCCAGCAATGCTGCAGCGGTAACGAAAGTAGCTTTTGTTTATGTTGGCCCGATTGGCGATCATGGCTATAGTTATCAGCACGATCAAGGCCGTTTAGCCGTTGAAAAAGCATTTGGCGATAAGGTCAAGACCTCCTATGTGGAGAGTGTCCCGGAAGGAGCAGATGCAGAACGCGTTATTCGTCAACTTGCGGCATCAGGCAATGATATTATTTTTACAACTTCCTTTGGCTTCATGAACCCAACCCTTAAAGTGGCAAAGAGTTTCCCAAAGGTGAAGTTCGAACATGCAACGGGATATAAACGGGCGAAAAACGTCAGTACCTATTGTGCAAGATTTTATGAAGGGCGGACTATACTCGGGACGATTGCCGGGAAGATGACCAAATCCAACGTGGTTGGATATATTGCTTCTTTTCCCATCCCGGAGGTTATTCGCGGTATCGATGCGTTTACTTTAGCGCTGCGCAAGGTAAATCCAAAGGCAGTTGTCAAGGTTGTCTGGGTGAACTCCTGGTTTGATCCGGGTAAAGAAGGCGACGCCGCGAAAACCCTTATTGACCAGGGAGCAGATATTATCACCCAGCATACCGACTCTCCGGCACCACTACAGGTTGCTGAAAGTCGCGGCGTTTATGGATTCGGCCAGGCCTCTGATATGAAATCCTACGCCCCTAAGGCGCAGCTCACCGCCATTATCGATGACTGGAACTACTATTACATCGAAAAGGTTAAAGCAGTGATGGACGGCACCTGGAAATCCACTGATTCCTGGTACGGTCTCAAGCAGGGTATGGTCGAAATGGCCCCTTATGGTGATGCTGTCCCGGCTGATGTGCAAAAACTCGCGGACGAGGTAAAGCAGTCAATCATCGAGGGGAAATTGCATCCGTTCCAGGGTCCTATCAAGGACCAGAATGGCAAACTGGTTGTTAAGGCCGGCGAAGTGGTCTCCGACAAGGAACTGCTGAGTCTGAACTGGTATGTCGAGGGTGTTGAAGGCAGCATCCCCAAATAAGATGGCGTCGTAAAAATTCTCCATCTGCTTCGTTGTGTGCCCATAGGAAGTGCCCTTGGGGTACAATTTTTCTATCATTACGACGTACCCAAGTACGCCGAAATGATAGAAAAATCTTGCGCCTCGCATATGGAGCTTTTTACTTAGCCATCCCTAATTCCGCAGGTTGCCGCTGGTTCACATGCGCTGCATGGGAACCGTTTACTTCGTATGGGAAACATAAGCACATAATAAAATACCTACAAAATGACGAAATCCTTTATTGCCGGTTTACCTAAAGCGGAGTTACATCTGCATATTGAGGGGACGCTGGAACCGGAGTTGATGTTTCAGCTGGCCGAGCGCAATGGTATTACTCTGCCCTATAAAAACATTGCGGCTTTGCGGGCAGCGTACCAGTTCAGCCGGCTGCAGGATTTTCTGGATATTTATTATCAGGGCATGGACGTGCTGCGCACGCAACAGGATTTTTTCGATCTGACCTGGGCGTACCTGCAGAAAATCAAGGAACAGTCAGTTCGTCATGTCGAAATATTTTTTGATCCTCAAGGCCATGTGGCAAGAGGGATTACTTTTGCAACCGCCGTAAACGGCATTTATGGTGCACTTGTACAAGGCCAACAACAATTCGACATAAGTTTTGGTTTGATCATGTGCTTTCTGCGTCACCTGGATGAAGACGATGCCCTGGCCACCCTTGAGACGGCTCTTGCCCATAAAGACAAGATCATCGGGGTGGGGTTGGATTCTTCGGAAAAAGACAATCCACCGGCAAAATTCCACCAGGTTTTTGCACGGGCGCGACAGGAAGGTTTTCGGCTCGTTGCCCATGCCGGAGAAGAAGGGCCACCTGAATATGTCTATGAAGCGCTCGATCTTCTCAAAGTGGACCGAATCGACCATGGCAACGCGTCAATGCAGGATCCAGCCTTAATCAGACGGCTGGTTGATGAACAAATGCCCTTAACTGTCTGTCCCTTATCGAACACCAAGCTCTGTGTCGTTGCTGCTATGCAGCAGCATCCCCTGCCGCAGATGCTGCAGGCCGGGATGAATGTAACCATCAACTCCGACGATCCTGCTTATTTTGGCGGCTATATCAATGAAAATTATACAGCGGTCAGTGATATTCTCGGCAATGATAAAAATTTACTGGCGCAGCTCGCGCGTAATAGCTTCAGAGCCTCTTTTATTGAGGAAGCACAACGTACCGGTTTGCTTGCCGAGCTTGACGCCTATCTGCTGCGCACAAACACGAATTCTACAGAATCCCCAGCAACATCTTAGTCGCCACAACATAGAGCAACAGAGAAAAAATCCGCTTCAAAGGGCCCACCGGCAAACTGTGCGCCAGCTTAACGCCCAGAGGAGCTGTCAGCACACTCACCCCGGCAATGCCCAATAAAGCAGGCAGATAAACATAGCCCAACGAATACGGCGGCAACCCGGCCACATTCCAGCCATTGAAAATATAGCCGACAGTTCCGGCAACTGCTATTGGCAGGCCGATCGCAGCCGAAGTACCGATGGCATGGTGGACCTTGATATTGCACCAGAGCATGAACGGCACCGACAGGGTCCCGCCGCCAATACCAACCAGACTGGACACCACCCCAATACCATTGCCTACCGCAAACATCCCCGCCTTGCCCGGCAGGTCACGTCCGCCTTTCGGCTTTTTGTTGATTAAGAGCTGGGTTGCCACAAAATAGAGAAAGATAACAAAAAAGATTTTGAGAAAATTAGTCGACATTGCCGAGGCAAAACAGGAACCGAGAAAGGTACCGGTAAGAATCCCAAAGACGATTTTTTTTACCACATCCCAGCGCACCGCCCCACGTTTATGATGGGCCATAAAGCTGGAAACCGAGGTGAACATGATGCTCGCCATGGAAGTGGCCAAAGCCAGATGCATGGTCAGTTCATTGGGGATCTGGTTCAGAGCAAAAACGTAGACCAGCAGGGGAACAATCACCAGCCCTCCGCCAATGCCGAGTAAACCGGCAAGAATTCCGGCGATGGCACCAACACCACAATAAGTCAGAAATGTCATCAGCATATTTTTCTCTTTTAATACCTCGATAGTTAGAATACAAAAAACCACTGGTTCTCACGGGTTCCCATGTGCCACATGGGAACCCGATCGTTGGAATCCAAAAAAAGAGCAATTATATCGACCGGATTAAATATTTGCAAGCAGTAGGTAATACTTTACTTCTATCACTCCTTAATAGTTACCTCTCGCGACCTGTTTTAGAGTGACATTCACGCAATCGGTCATTAGTGTTTGTCGGAGTTTATACTTTGTGTACTCTCCTGATCCCGCCAAAAAGCTTTGCGGGATTTTTTACACCAGCAGCAAACAGCAAACAGGCAGAATCGTTGAGCAAGAACACCTCCACCACATATGAAAAGCCCGAATCCAGACGAGTGCCGTTCTCACAACTTCGTGAATTGCTTGTTCCCACCTTCCGTGCACACCGCTTACGCCTGGCCGCAGGTTTTACCGCCCTTATTCTGGTCGACCTGCTGCAGCTGACTATACCTCGGTTTATTAAACGCGGCGTCGACGGCCTGTCGACCATGACCATCACGCCATCGGGACTCCTTCGTCTGGCCGGGATGATCCTGGTTGTTGCCGCAATGGTCGTCGCTCTACGCTTTGTCTGGCGTTATCTGATCATCGGCTTTTCCCGCCTCCTTGAGCGTGGCATCCGCAACCGGATCTTTTCCCATATTTTAAAGATGGATGCCCCGTTTTTTGAAAAATACACCACCGGCGATCTGATGGCCCATTCCAGCAATGATCTTGGCGCCGTCCAGATGGCCTGCGGTATGGGTATGGTTGCCGCAGTCGACGCCCTGGTCCTGTCCGTTGCGGCGATCGGTTTCATGATAGCGATCCATCCCATGCTCACCCTGCTGGCCCTGCTGCCGCTGCCGATCCTGGCTGTCACCACCCGCATCCTCTCCGGCAAACTGCATAAACGCTTTGCTGCCGTGCAGGAGCAGTTCTCCTCCATGACCGAATTTTCCCGTTCAACGCTTATCTCCATAGGTTTAATTAAAGCCTATACCATGGAAGATTTCCAGACGGATCGGTTCGGCAAACTTGGCAGACAATATCTGCGCAGTAACCTGCGGGTTGCCGCCATCCAGGGTTTAATCAGTCCTCTGGCCACCCTGATCGGCAGTCTCGGCATGCTGATGGTGCTCTATTTCGGCGGCAGCCTGGTGATAAAAACCACCATCACCCTGGGCGATTTTGTCGCCTTTATTACCTATCTCTATATGCTGATCTGGCCGATGATGGCTATCGGCTGGGTGGCGAATCTGGTGCAGCGCGGTCTGACTTCTCTTGGCCGCATCCACGATCTGGTCACCAGCCAGGCAACCCTTCCGGATCCGGTTCTACCTGTACAACCGGCTCCGCTCAAACGACCCGGCTTCAAACTGGAAAACCTGAATTTTCACTATTCTTCCTCAACTGCCCCTGCCCTTGAAAATCTTACTCTTACATTCGGGCCGGGAATTCATGGGGTAACAGGGCGGACCGGTTCAGGCAAGTCCACTCTTTGTAAAATTCTGGCCCGGCTTTATCCGGTTGCTGATGGGCAACTCTTTTTCGGGGGCACGGATGTCAACCAGCTTCCCCTGCAATATATCCGGGCCCATATTGGATATGTCGGCCAGGAACCGATTCTTTTTTCCGATACCATCGCGGCAAATATTGCCCTGGGACGAGCAGATGCCACTCGCGAGGAAGTCATCCAGGCAGCAACCAATGCTGCAATCCACGATGACATTCTTGGCTTGAAAGACGGCTACGACACCTTGACCGGCGAGCGGGGCGTCAAACTTTCCGGAGGACAGCGGCAAAGACTGGCGTTGGCCAGGGCTCTGCTCTGCGACAGGCCAGTTCTGATTATTGACGATGGGTTATCGGCGGTTGATGTCGCCACCGAGCACGAGGTTTTTGCCGGTCTCAAACGCCATTTTGCCGGAAAAACCGTCCTGATCGTTTCCAACCGCATCAAATTGCTGTCGATGACCGATAGAATTATTATTTTGGCCGACGGTGCAGTGGAAAGCGAAGGCAATCATGAACATTTGTTGCTGGAAAACTCTCTTTATCAGTCAATGTATACCAAGCAGATGACCCAGGACGCAATAAAGGAGCCGACACTGCCATGATGAACTACGGCTACAGCGAAAAGGGGCAGCAAGGATCCCTGAGCGACTTCCATCTCTGGCGCAAAATATTACAGTTTTCTGCTCCGTATTGGCTTGGACTGTCGTTTGCCGTGGTCATCTCCATTCTCATCACCTGGGCCACCCTTACCCTCCCCCACCTGGTCCAGACGGCAATCGACAACTCTATAACGGCGACAACACTCCCAGTGGAGGAACGCTTCGCCGGGCTTACTCAAACCGCGGTCATCTATGCGGTTCTTATATTCACCATATTTTTTGCCTCTTTCTGCCAGGTGCTTGCCCTCGAATGGGTCGGGCAGTCGGTTATGCACACTGTTCGTCAGCGTCTCTTTTATCATCTTCTGCACCTCGATCTGCCTTTTTTTAACAGCAACCCAACAGGCAGACTGGTCACCCGTCTGACTAACGATATCCAGAATATGAACGAGATGTTCACCTCGGTCATCGTCACGCTGTTTAATGATCTCTTGAAGTTGGCCGGGATTCTCGTTCTGCTGTTCTGGATGAACCCGCGGTTGGCCGGAATGATGACTATTTTTATCCCGCTGGCGCTCATTATCACCATTTTCTTTGCCCGTCTGGCCAGGGAACAGTTCCGGGCGATACGCGTCCAGCTGGCCAGGCTCAACAGTTTTCTGGCCGAAAATCTCGCCGGAATGTCTATTATTCAGCTTTTTGGCAGGCAGGGATCAAACAGACAAACCTTTGAGGAATTGAGCGACGGCTTTTTACAGAGAACGCTGAGCCAGATCAAACTTTTCGGTACCTTTATGCCGCTTACCGAATTCATGAGTTCTGCGGCCATAGCCCTGATCCTCTGGTACGGCGGCGGTGAAGTCGTGCAGAAACGGCTGACCCTTGGTGAGCTCGTGGCCTTTATCTCCTATATGCGGCTGTTTTTTCAACCGTTGCGAGAGCTCGCCCAGAAATACTCCGTGGTTCAGTCGGCGATGGCCTCCGCTGAACGAATATTTCAGCTGCTTGATACAAAAAGTGCGATTAGCCAACGGGAACACCCGATACAGTTACAAAAGATAGAGGGCAAGCTCGAGTTCAAGAATATTCATTTCGGCTATCAGCCGGACAACCCTATCCTGCACGACATCTCTCTTACCCTATATCCGGGCCAGACCGTGGCCCTGGTCGGCACGACCGGCTCGGGAAAAACGACGCTCGTTAATCTGCTGCTGCGGTTTTACGATCCCCAGACGGGAACCATCTGTATCGATGACACTGATATCGCCTCACTCGAGCTGCACAAGCTGCGCACTGTCATTGGCGTCATCCTGCAGGATGTTTTTATTCTACAGGATACCCTCTTTGCCAATATCGTTATGGATACCGGCTTTTCACGAGAAAAAACCCAGGCGATTCTCGATCAGACTGGCATGAACCGTTTTGTCGACAAACTGCCATCAGGCCTGGATACTGTTATCGGAGAAGGAGGACTGGAGCTGTCAACCGGTGAAAAGCAGCTGCTTTCTTTTGCCAGGGTTCTCTGCCGCAATCCGGCTATTCTGGTCCTCGATGAAGCTACTGCCGCCATCGACACCGAATCCGAAAACATCCTTGAACAGGCCATAGCTGACAGCTTCAAAGGGAGGACCTCGCTGGTCATCGCCCACCGACTGTCAACCATCAGGCGGGCTGATCATATCATCGTCATGGCCCACGGCAAAATCGTTGAGCAGGGCAGTCATGAAGAATTGCTGCAACGCGACGGCCACTACGCCATGCTGGTGGCTATGGATCTACAGAACGAGCAGAGTTCCCATGCAGCGCATGGGAACTAGATGAACCAAAACAGTTATTTATCAAAAGACAATACAGAAGCAAACGGAGATATCCGGTTGCGGCGACGCTTACTCTGGAGCGAAAATGACCTGGTATTTCACGCCCTCTTCGTTAATGATCGGCAAAAACCAGTTTTCTCCTGAAACAAAATATTGCGTTCGTTCGATAATAATCGACCGCGCGCCAGCCGGTAAAGTGGAAACGACAGTTCCTACGGGAAGCATCTCTCCCTCCGTCGCAGCCTCTTCCCAAACCCTGCCATCATCATCTGCATAATAATACCAACAAAATCCAGGCGTTGAACATACAATAGTCAACATACTTACGACTGCAATACCTGCAAAACTGCGCACCCTTCTTGTCACTGTCTTCCTCCCGCTCTCATCCTGTCGCTGGTTCTCCCCGGTGTCCGGGAACAACTCGCTGCCTCTTTTTGATAATCGTTACTGCAGACGACGTGCCAGAATGAACCCAACAACAAACTGTTTGATTTCAAGCAGTTGAAATATACCTCCGGGGACAGCATCTTGCACACCACGTAAGAGCGCGCAAAGTGTGCACCATAAATGCCATTTTTTGCCCAGTTCAATTCCGCAGAGTGGCCTTCAACCTGTCCAGCTTCAGCAGCAGAGTAAACACATCTCCGATATCGGTGCAAATGATATCGGCCTGCAAGACCGCCGTCACACAGGCTCCTTCCTTCTGGATAAGAGCGATACCCAGGGAGGCCGCCTGTAGCATAGGTCCATCATTTCGACCATTGCCGATTGCCACCACATTTTCCGCTCCAAGAGAGTGGATATAAGCCTGCTTTTGCCTGTCTTGCGCCCCTGGACCGATAATATGCAGCCTACATGGCAGCCCCGCCAGTTTTTGGGCAACTGTGCCATGGGTATCGGCGGTAATGACATGCAGCTCGAGATGACGTGCCAGCTCCAGCATTTTTCCAGCTATCCCGGCCATTAATTCACCATCCAGGGCCAGGGTACCGTTAAAATCCAGGACAAGATGCAAGAGCTGAAGATTGCCTCCCCCTGGAATCTGCACATTGATCATGATTCAATCTTTTTGATAGTTATGCTGCCCCGCTTGCCCCTATGCGAAAGGAATATTTCCCTTGCCTTTTCGGCCAAATAAAAGCAGGATATCCAGTAGTATCTATCGTATATTTAACGTTTTTCACATATAAATCGCGTTTTCCTACTCGACATGAAACAGCCGCAAAACGAAGTGAGCGACCAGGAATTAAAAAAAGTCATTGCCGACTTTCTCGACCAGGGTCACGTGGAGAATATTGTGGCAATGTACCGCCATGAACCGAAATATTATGCATGGACCGGAGAAATCCTCAGCGACGAACGGTTGAGTGTGCGCCTTGGGATTTCAGTTCTTTTTGAGGAGCTGCAGACACTTCAACCCGACCGACTGCCACTGGCTATTCCTTCGCTGGTCAAGCTGCTCGATTCGGAGCAACCGCTGTTACGGGGGGAGGCGGTGTCTCTGCTGGGTATAATCGGTACGACAGAGGCTATGGCTGCAATCCGTCACCTGCAAAGTGATCCGGATCCGCAGGTGCGTGAGATGATACAGCTTGTCTTGGTAGAGTGACCATGGAAAAAAAACAATCGCCTCAATCGCCTGCAACGTCCCAGCGGATACCCTGGTGGGTCAGTATCCTGCTGGCGATAGGCAGCTACTGCACTTTAAAGTATCTGGTGCCGGAACTGCAAACTAGTAACCCAGCCTTACAAAAATTGGCCCATGCGGCACCGACCTTTGCCCCGCTGGTGACCATTCCTTTTTTGTTGCTGGCAGCAAAACAGCTATATGATACAGATATTGAAGACAAAGGACCTGACAAATCGGACGACCATAAAGAGAATAACCCGGAAGAATAGCTGCAACGGTAAATTGTTTCGACAGTCTGTTAATAGTTTTATCTCTGCTGCTCCTGCCATTTTCTTTCCTGACATATACTGTCTTCAGCCATAACATGCTCATATCAGGTGTCATCACCCAAACAGAAACGAAAAACCCGGAGTTTTATTGACTGGTGCAATGCTGGTATTGGAAATGATGGGTGTCCAGCGTAAACATTTCAACAAAAAATCTTAAGACCATTCTTATTTTCAAAAATATCTGGTATTATTCTTCATGACACACTGGATGAAAATTCTATAACAACCCAGCGACAGAACATCTACATCTCGCCAGATCCGCATCGTACCCTCGCCTATGAAAAAGAAATTGCTGGTTATTGAAGATGAGATTTCGGTAGCCAAACAGCTGCGCTGGGGCCTGGAAAAAGAATACGAAGTCACTATTGCTGCTGATGCAGAACAGGCAAAGCCACTGCTGGCATCCGGAGTTTTTCCGGTAGCCACGCTCGACCTCGGCCTGCCACCCTACCCTGACACCCCCCAGCAGGGCTTGGCTCTGCTCGAACAGATTGCTTCTTTAGCCCCGCACACCAGAGTGATTGTCATAACCGGTAATGCCGAAGATGCCAACGCGCTGAAAGCCATTGCCCTCGGGGCCGCCGATTTTTATGCCAAACCAATCGATTTACAGATACTGAAGATCATTCTTTCCCGCACCTTCAGAATTCATGAACTTGAAGAATCCAACCGACAGCTTCAGCGGCAAAGCAATCAGAGTGGATCGCTTTGCGGCATGATCGGCATCTCACCGGTTATGCATAAAGTTTTCAATCGCCTGAGACAGGCCGGCAAGACCGATTATCCGGTGCTCATTACCGGCAATACCGGGACCGGCAAAGAGGTTGCCGCCCATGCGGTGCACAGCTTGAGTAAAAGAGCTGAGCACCCTATGATTATCATCAACTGTGGCGCAATTCCGGAAAATTTACTGGAGAGCGAACTCTTTGGCCATGAGAAAGGAGCTTTTACCGGGGCTGCGGCGCGCCAGATCGGCAAATTCGAACAAGCTGACAACGGAACGATCTTTTTAGATGAGATTGGCGAACTCCCCCTGCCCTTACAGGTCAAGCTCCTTCGTGTTGTGCAGGAATCAACCATTGAGCGGCTTGGCGCTTCCAAGACAATCACGCTCAATGTCCGAATCATTGCCGCAACCAATATTGATCTAGAGGACGCCGTCAAACAGAAAACTTTCCGCGAAGATCTTTTCTATCGTCTTAATGTTGTACCCTTGAAGATCCCTGACCTCCGGGAAAGACCAGAGGATATCCTGCTCCTGGCCCAGCACTTCTTGCAGGCCGAAACCCGGCAGCTTCGCCGCGGTCAGATTTCCTACTCGCCGTCAGCTATCGGTGCGCTGGTTGCCTATAACTGGCCCGGCAATGTCCGTGAACTGCAAAATCGAATTCGCCGCGCCCTGGGTACCACCATGGAAAATATCCTTACTCCGCCCGACCTGGGATTAGATGACATCGTGCTGGTGCCTGAAAAACAAAAACTGGCCACTTTAAAAGAGGCTCGTGATACTGCCGAAAGAAACGCCGTCTACCAGGCACTGGGATTGTGCGGCAATAACATCAGCCGGGCAGCTAAACTGCTGGAGATCAGCCGACCCACCTTGCACGATCTCATTAAAAAACACGAAATTAACACAAATTCATGAAAATACACAATGACCGCCTGCAGCAATTTTGGGAAAAGACCTGGGTTCCCTATGCCCTGCCTTTCTTGGTCTTTTTGCTCTTCACTGAGGCTGCCCGGTTTCAGCCGGCTTTGAGTCCTTATCTCTATATTGCTAAAACCATCATTGTCGGGGTTTTGCTTTGGCTATGGCGACGTAAATATGCCCCTGATTTTTCTTTGGGTCTATCCGGGCGTGACCTGTCCCTCGCTGTTTTATGTGGACTGCTGGTGCTGGTCATCTGGGTTGTACCTGAAAGGTATCTTCTGCAACTGGGCGAAAGTCCCAGCTTTAACCCTTACGCGCTGGGACAATCCCCGGCTGCGGCTGCAGTAATGATTTCGGTGCGGATGATTGGATCGTCTCTTGTCGTGCCGGTTATGGAAGAGTTGTTCTGGCGTTCGTTTTTAATGCGATACCTTGTTGATCAAAACTTTCGATCAGTGCCTATGGGGGCTTTTAACTGGTTTTCATTTGTCGGGGTGGCTGTCTTGTTTGGCCTTGAGCATCATCGAGTACTTGCGGGGATTCTGGCTGGCCTGCTCTATGGGTTCCTGCTCATTTACCAGAAAAATCTCAAGGGCGTTATCCTGGCCCACGGCGTTACCAATCTTGGACTTGGCATCTATATAGTCACTACCGGGAGTTGGTTCTTCTGGTAATGTAAACTTTTCCGACATTGTTTCTCTTCGGCTTTGACAGGTTGCTTTATTAAAGTGGTACATGTCTTCTGCATGGATATCCTTTTTGAATCAATCCAGGGACTAAGCAAGGAGCAGTCAATTTCTCCAGCTGTCGAATATTTTTACACGACGCCTTAGCAAACAACTTCTTCAAAAATATAAGGATACGAATTCAATACGTTACAACCATGGCACGCTGCTTGCTTATATGTTTACAAAGAAGTTAGGCGTAAAAAAATCATATTCGTAATGCGAGGAGAAATAAAATGAAAAAAATCATTTTAAGTGCAGCATTGTTGTTGGTCGGCATGGTTGGGAATGCAAGTGCTCTGAGCTTTGGCCTGGATTCGTATACTATCACTGCCAATGCAAGTGATCCCGGGCTGGTGCTTTATACCTATAATATACTGCCCACCCCATACCAGTTTAACCTTGATGTTGGTCAATCCCAAACAGTCTCTCTCTTTCGCATTGGCACGGATGAAAGTTGGGCGGGAAATTCTGATGACAAGGTAGCCAAGCCGATAACTGTTGCCTTTGATTTTTCGAGCCCGGATGTAGACATGACCGCAACCGGAAAAACTTTCGGCAAGAGTTATATTATCGCCAGTGTTGGTAAAGTTGAATGGGACAATCCAACCCAATTCATGTTTGGCAACACGGGTCTTTTTACCATTGAATTGGAAAATGGTTGGTTTTTTGCTCCTTGCAACACGATAATTGATGCAACACTGAAGTACGTAACCGCAGATACCCCCGGCAACCAGCCTGTCCCGGAACCATCGACCATGCTCCTTCTTGGTGCTGGTCTCCTTGGTGTGGTAGGCTACAGTCGCAAGCGACTTAATAAATAAGATTTATTACAACAGGTCTTCCCGGGTTATGTACCCAAAATCCCCCGAATACATTCGGGGGATTTTTTTTATCCGTTACTACCAGCCAAAGGCAGTCGCATCACAAACCGTGCACCTCCTTCCAGGGGATTATCAGCCGTAATAGTTCCTCCCAGGCTGGTCACGACCCTTTTCACCTGCCATAAACCGATTCCACTGCCGTTGTCTTTACTGCTCTTAAATGGTTCAAAAAGGACCTCCGGCAACAGCTCGGCGGCTATCCCCGAGCCTTGGTCCATAATCTCCAAAAGCACCTGCTTCTCGTCATCGTCTTTACTCATCTTTATGTGCACTACGGCTTCATCTCCCTGGGCTTCATAGGCATTAAGCAGCAAATTTTCCAGAATGGAGGCAAGAAGTTCCGGATCACTTCGTATCGATATCTCCGCCAGGCCTTCCAGGGTAATCTCCAGAGTAGGTATTTTTTTCTGTAACTTGCCCAGACAGCGCAGCAAGAATTGACCAAGTTCGAGATGTTGCCAAGCCGGCGCAATTTCTTCTTTTAATGTCCCCAAACGTTTTTCTATTCGCCTCATCCTTTTCAGGGTATCTCCCACTAACTCCAGCATATCTTGCTGAAACTCAGGCTCATGGATATGTTCGGGGGCATTTTCCTGCAGCAGGGAAAGCATCGTAGCGGCATTTTTTATATCATGGAGCACAAAGGCAGACAATCTGTGCCAGGCCTGCTGCTCCCTGGTATGAGCCAATTCTTCGGCCATTCGGACCGCCAGCAGGGCTGAGGCTGTCTGACTGCCGAGAGCTGTGAGTAGATCAAAATCATCATAACCATATTGACCGCCGGTGAATTCTCGGCCAAGGCCGATAAAACCATTAAGCTGGCGGCCAATACTAATGGGGGTAACGAGGACCAAACCCAACGAGGAAAGGAAAGATTCCTTGGATTTTTTCAGCTCCCGCCACAGGTGGTTTGGTTCCTTTTGATCAATATGAAAAAAAGAATGGGACTGGAGGTAGGGTATCAGCGGATCCCCGGTCTCAAGATGGTATTCATGATGCGTGGTCGTCTGCACATTTTCAGGCGCCGAGACCAGCCTATAGCCATAGGCAGGATCACTGCCGGCAAGCCAAATATATATCTCGGAGGTGTAGAGACTTTCGAAAAGCACCTCACGAAGAGCCTGTAACACCTCCGTCTCACTCGACGCTCCATGAAGTTGCTCTGAGAGGGCCAGCCATTCATCCCGATACTCGTATTTATTAATATAGAAGTGCGTACTGATAAAGAAATTGACCCGCCGGCGAATTTTGCCGGAACAGACAAAAATCCCGACAACAACAAAGCCAAAAGCAACAAACAACCATTTCAGGACAAAAGACATCTCCAGTCCGAAAGCCCGCATCAACAAGGTGATCATGCCAAAACTAAACAAATACGCGCCAAGCATGGATGGTACGACAAAAGCATAGACAATTTTACGGGAAACAAAGATCTTTCGGTTGAGTAACCGATGATGAACCACCGCGTAGGACATCATTGCCCAGCCAGCAAGCAGCAATATCGACAAGAGCTGAAGGTGCCGCGGAACTATCGTCAGGTACGTGAGGCGATAGGAACTGGACCAGGCCAGGGCTCCGCAGACCAAAAAGCCACCAACTAACAGAAACTTGAATTCCCAACGGCTGGAGCTGTTCAAGGGACGCCAGAATTCTTCTAATCGCCAGGCAGCATAAAGTGCCACAGCCAGAACACCCAGGTTTGAAAAATAAACCAGACCATACATACTGAAGGACAAGCTCTCAGTGGCTATTTCAACAGTCGGATAGAGGGTCGCATAGTAGCCGGCCAGTGTTAAAAAGAGCGTTCCGATAAAAACTTCTAGCGAAAAACAGAGGCGGAAATGAGCAACAGGGGCGCAAACAACTCGCCCTAAACGTAGTGCGAAGGAGAACCAGATCAGGACAAAAATAATTTCGGAAAAAAAGACAACCAGGACAGCCTGTGCTTCCCAATGGTACGTCAGATAAAAATATGACAAGGCAAGAAGTGGCAGGGTGAGAAGTGCCTGAACCAGCGCCACGGAAAATTTCTGTTCACCGCTTCCCTGACGAAAACCTAATAGACCGGCAAACAAAATAAGGAAATTTAAGGTGTAGAAAAGAGAGATCAACATGCGGCATGCACACCTGTAAAAGACTCCGACACCAAGGTCGGTGGTTAGAACCTTGAGATAGATTGATTTCTGGTTTTTTCCAACACGAAAAAAGTCTATATCAAGAGACTTTCTGACCCCGATCAAGGAGACACTGAACAACGGCCGACGTCCTCCCTTTCTCCAGGGGGGAGCAAAAGATACTCTATTATACTTCAGGGAATTGCTCTATGCTCTCTTTGTCTGTTTTGTCTTCTCGACTTCAAAAAACCAGAAATCTTAAGATAATTAAGCTTGTTCTTTTATTTTTGAAGAAAATTCGCTATATTCCAACCCCACTGAACAATAGTCTCTTCTCAACAAAGTGCCCATCGAAATATGCTTAATTCAACAGATAAAAAAATCCTCAACATCCTGCAAAATAACGGCCGCATCACCAATGCCCGGCTGGCCCAGGAGGTTGGTTTATCGCCGCCTGCTGTGCTGGAAAGAGTCCGGCGGCTCGAATCCTCGGGGATCATAGAAAAATATGTGGCCATCCTGGACAGAAAACAGGCCGGGTTCGAAATCCAGACCATCGTCATGGTCTGTCTGAGCCATCACCAAATTTCTTCACTGCAGAACGTCAAGGAACGACTGACCCAGATGGACGAAGTCCTTGAATGCCATCAACTGACCGGAGAGGTCGATTTTCTGTTGAAAGTTGCGGTCAAAGACATGAACAGCTATACCGATTTCGTCAACAACAAACTCTCGGGAATTCCTGGAATCCAGAACGTTAAGACCTCCTTTATCTTGGAAACACTGAAAAACTGCACCGCCCTGCAACTTGTCGCTGATTGACAGCGTCCCCTTTTCTTTAATTTATGTGATAAATTTCACATAACAGAGTATATGAGGGAAACAAAAAAACAAGATCCCCGCTAATTTGACCAGAGATCAGAAACAATGAAAAACCAAGACGAGCTTATTGCCCAGGCCAGCACATTACTCACCATGGGAGAAAAGGTCCTCACCACGGAAACCGGTGAAGCCCAGACAAAATCCCTTGTCAACGAAGAAAAATTCCACGATTTCAGGATCTCCGCACTTTCGTTCCTCAGCCGCGTTTTTGGCGAGGTCAGCACCTATTACGAAAGTTTTCGAACCGAGGTCATCCACCATACTGCAAGCCGCACCAGAAGAGGTATCGGTCTGCTCACCGCAGCCAGAAGAGAACTGCAGGGCGACTGGCTCGAAACCACCAAGGGAGCCATTTCCCGGGAAATTTTACTGGATATGCTCCGCCTTGCCCGCATGCATTATGAGCAGGACAACCCCTGGGCCGCAGCAATTGTCGCCGGTGCCATCCTCGAAAAAGAGCTGCACAATCTCTGTCTCGCCAAGGGCATACCACTGCATAATGAGATCCAGGGCAAAGCCGTGCCCAAAAAAGGGCTGCAATTAACTGGTGAGGCCTATAAGAAAAAGCTCTGTGACCGACAGGACAACAAAGCGATCATCGCCTGGTTCGAGCTCTGCGACAATGCTGCGAAAGGAAACCACGACTCGATTACCAGCCCTCAGGTACAAAGAATGCTCAATGATATGCAGGCGTTTCTGACAAAGATAAAATATTGATGGCGTCGTAAAGAGAATTCCATTATGCATCCCGCACCCCTTCTTCGGCCGGACACCCTGCTGTTTATCTATTATATCGAAGGAATCGTCCCGGCGCTGCATCCTATTTCTGCAGAAAATTTTATCGGCAACTGGATAGAAGACGATTTCAGCTTTCTTTTTTTCACCAAGCCGGCAACAGACCATGTCCTGGAAATCCTGGCTGATTTTCCAGAGCTTAAGCTGCTTGACCAATATGAAATGACCTACGCCGAGTGGCAGGGTGGCATTATTGAACCTCTCCGCATTGGCCGCTTTCTTTTGAACCCCACCTGGATTAAAGCATCGCCCAGTGCAGGTGACGTCGCCATAACCCTCGACTCCGGCGTGGTTTTCGGCAACGGCACCCATCCGACCACCCAGGCCTGCCTTGAGGCTATTGATATTGCCTGCGCTGGCAATAAGGTCAAGACCATGCTCGACCTGGGTTCGGGAACCGGCATTCTCGCCCTTGCTGCTGCCAAACTCGGCTGTGAGAAAATCATTGCCGTCGACTATAATTATCTGGCAACCCGCACCGCCCGCCTGAACGTATCACTGAACAATCTCGACGACCAGATTCTTGTAGTCAACGGCAGGGCGGAAGAACATACCGGCATCGCCACCGATCTGCTGGTTGCCAACATTCACTACGATGTCATGAAAGATCTGGTAAGAACGGAAGGTTTTCTCAAACAAAAATGGTTCATTCTGTCTGGTCTGTTACGCAGTGAGGCCGAGAAAATAATGGAATTCCTCCACACCCAGCCCGTTCTCATATTAAAGCGCTGGAATCAGGATGACATCTGGCATACTATTCTTGGGATCACCAAGTTCTCAGAAATGAAGTAAAACAGGAGGTAGGCGATGGCAGGACTCATAGTAATTGGCGGCGATACAGCCGGTATGACTGGAGCTTCCCAGGTTCGCAGGCTGCTGCCGGACATGAAAATCACGGTATTTGAGCGAGGACCACACACCTCTTTTTCCCTCTGAGGCATTCCCTATTATGTCGCCGGTCTAGTCGACAAAGAAGATGCACTTATCGCCAGAACACCACAGACGTTTCGCGATAAATATTCCATTGATGTACATACCCGCCATGAGGTTCTGGCCATTTCTCCACAACAGCACAAGGTACTCGTCCGAGATCTGGAGAGCACAAAGGAAATGTGGCACGAATACGATCAACTCCTGATAGCAACCGGCGCGGGGCCAATCAGACCACAACTGGACGGCATCGACAGCAGCAACATCCACGATGTAAACAGCCTGACCAGTGGCTCTCGCCTGAAGCAGATCCTTGAGAGGGAGCAACCGAAGACAGCGGTAATCGTCGGGGGTGGTTATATCGGCTTAGAAATGGCAGAAGCCCTGCATCTGCTCGGTCTCAAGGTTACCATTGTCCAGCGCGGACCGCAGCTGATGCCCACCCTCGACCCGGATATGGGGGAGTTGCTCGGTAAAACAATACTTGATTGCGGTATCACCCTCTATCGAAATGAAGCTGTCCTGGGTTTCCAGCAAACCAAAGGTCTGGCAACAGGGGTAACCACAGATAAGCGGACCATTCCTACCGAGTTGGTCATCCTTGGCCTGGGGGTTACCCCAAACAGCCAGCTGGCAAAAGATGCCCATATCCCTCTTGGACCAAAAGGCAGTATCAAGGTAAACGAGTTGCAGCAAACCGACACGGCCGGCATATGGGCCGCAGGAGATTGCGCCCAGGCCTACCATCTGGTGAGCCGCAGGCAGGTACATATTGCCCTCGGGACCATTGCCAACAAACAGGGGAGAGTTGCCGGCATGAACCTTGGCGGAAAATATGCGACGTTTCCGGGAATAGTTGGTACGGCGATCAGTAAATTTACGGATACTGAATGTGCCAGGACGGGTCTCAGTGAGAAAGAAATCAAATCTCTTGGCTGGCAGTACGCGGTCGGCCGGATAGATGGACACACCTTGCCCCGCTATTATCCCGGGTCAGCCCCGATATGTGTCAAGGTCTTAGCCGAAAAAGGCTCGGGGCGACTGCTTGGCGCGCAGATAGTTGGTGGCCGAGGATCGGCAAAGCGTATTGATACCGCAGCCACTGCCCTCCATGCCGGCTTTACCCTCGAAGATATGCTCTATCTTGATCTCAGCTACGCCCCACCTTTTGCGGGGGTCTGGGATCCTCTGGTCATTGCCGCACGAAAGGCTCTGAAACAAGTATGACACCAGGCGTATTTTCTTAAAAAGAACAGCACCGAACGAAACAAAACGGCGGACATCTCTATTGTCCGCCGTTTTGCGTTGTCCATTACAGTTTCTGGAGTGCAGCAATTCGATCCTCAAGAGGTGGATGGCTTCTGAACAGTTCAGCCATGCCTCCTTTTTTGGGGCGGATACCAAAGGCCGCCACCTGATCGGGCAGATGCGATGGTTCATGATGGGCCTGCAATCGCCGCAGGGCGCTCACCATCTTCTCTTTGTTGGTCAGATAGGCGGCACCTTTATCGGCAGTAAATTCTCTTTTTCGCGAAAACCACATGACGATGAGCGAAGCAAACAGTCCGAGAACCAGTTCGAGAACGATGGTCACCGCCATATAGCCCATAAAACCAAGCCCTCCGCCTTCTTCATCACTTCTCAGGAAGTTATTGATAAGATTGGCGGCAATTCGGGAGAAAAAGATAACGAAGGTGTTCAACACCCCCTGGATCAGCGAAAGCGTTACCATATCACCACAGGCCACATGGGTAATCTCATGAGCAAGCACCGCCTCAACCTCGTCTTTGGCCATATTCTGCAAAAGTCCGGTCGACACAGCCACCAGTGCAGAATTTTTATTCATTCCTGTGGCAAAAGCATTCATATCCGGCGCATTGTACACTGCCACTTCGGGTATACCGATTTCGGCCTTTTCAGCCATACGCCGAACAGTATCCACAAGCCACTGCTCAGTTGGGTTACTCGGATTTTCAATAACACGCGCGCCGGTCGATTTCTTGGCAATCCATTTTGACATAGCCAAAGAGATCATCGAACCACCCATGCCAAACACCGCCGCCATCACCAGCAGCCCTGAAGTAGACCTGGAATCGACACCAAGAAGACTCATGACGATACCAAGCAAAACCAGTATTGCCATATTGGTTGCTAAAAACAGAACAATTCGTAACACGTCATCCCTCCAATTTTTTATTCTTTTTTCCGACAGGTACCGGCAACAGCAATCGGGACTGACCCCTTAGGCAAATTTCTGTAACACTTTTTTGACCACGTTACCATCAACCGCACTGCCAAAATGCTGCATGATCGGCCTCATAGCCTGTATTTTATTGCCAAGGCTGGAAAAATCGATATTTTTTTCTACCCAGTTGTATATTTCCTCTTCACTGGCCTGTTTGGGCAAATAGCCTTCCATAATGGTGAGAAAGGACGATTCTTCCTGCTGTTGTGCAGCCAGGAGCTCCCGTTCGGACTTTATCAACTTTTTTACAATGGCGATAACCTGTTCGTCGCTTATTATTTTTTCCGGCTGACGGGCAAATTCACCGATCAGAATACGGATTGCTCCGGTTCGCTCCGTGTCTCTTGCCTTCATGGCATTTCGCAATTCCACACTCAGAGATTCCTGCATACTCATGTTTTTCTCCTGAAAAAAAAGCTATTCTACTCTATAATTAAAGACTTGATCACATCACGCGACTCAAAATACGATACCATCTTCATTCAGTAAAAAAAATAGGATTCTCCACTTGTCTATTATAACGGTCACTGCGGCGATTATTGAAAAAAATGGCCTTATCCTGGCCGCTCGAAGAAAACCCGGCAACCACCTTGCTGGATATTGGGAGTTTCCCGGGGGAAAAGTTGAGACTGATGAGACAAATGAAGATTGTCTTGTAAGAGAAATCTGGGAGGAGTTCGGCGTTGCATGTGGAGTCGGTGATTTTTTTGCGGAATCGACCTACGACTACGGGACAAAAATTATCAGGCTGCTCGCTTTTCGCGTGCAGCACCTCAGCGGAACCTTTCAGTGCCTTGACCATGATCGACTACTATGGCTACCGGTTTCTGAACTGCCCTCTCTTCAATGGGCACCGGCCGATATTCCCCTGGTGGAAAAATTACAGGAAGAACATCAGGTAGCCGCAACCCTCACCTATTATCGAGACCATGCCGAGCAGTATATCCGGGAAACCATCGATCTCGAATTTACCGGGCCTATACGCCGGCAGTTCCTCGACCTGCTCGCGCCCAATAGCCTGCTTCTCGATCTCGGTTGCGGTTCCGGACGCGACAGCCGTTTCTTTCTTGGTCAGGGGCACCGAATCGTGGCCATTGACCCGGTAGAGGCAATGGCTGAGTGCGCCGCCAAATATCTGGGTCACCCGGTTCGGCTTCAAAAAGCTGAAGATTTAGAGGAAGTAAACACCTACGATGGCATCTGGGCCTGCGCCAGCCTGCTGCATATCCCCAGATCCCGGATTGAAGCGACCTTTAATGTCATATGCAATGCACTGAAACCACAGGGCATTTGGTATATGTCTTTTAAACTGGGCGAAACAGAATACCAGGACCAGAAACAGCGTTTTTTCAATAACTATTCCCTACCGATTATGGAGCAGTTACTCAAACAGTATCCCCAGCTCAGCATCATTGAAATCTACGAGTCACCCTCACTTCTGCGGGGCAAAGCACAGGCCTGGCTTAATATCCTGGTGAAAAAAAAATGATTTGCAAGCTTAAATAACCAGAGGATTGTCTATGCAGAAGCCATCGGGTATGATTATCGTTCTTCCCATAGAGCCATCAAGATGGCAATAATCTCCTCAATCAAAAAGGAACCAACCATGTCACTCCTGCCAGCAATCGAACTTGAAACCAGCCCCAACCCGGACAGTACCGTTATCTGGCTGCACGGCCTTGGGGCGGATGGCAACGATTTTGCGCCCATCATCCCTGAGCTGAAGCTGCCGGCTGAGCTGGCTATTCGGTTTATTTTTCCCCATGCCCCGACTATACCCGTGACCGTCAACGGCGGCATGGTTATGCCTGCCTGGTACGATATTCTGGCGATGGAGATTGATAGAGAGATTGACATTGCCGGCTTGATGCATTCCGCCCAGGCAATTAACGCCTTTATCAACCGTGAGCTTGAACGGGGCATCGACAGCAGAAAGATAGTTATTGCCGGGTTTTCCCAGGGAGGTGCCGTGGCGTATCAAGTGGCACTCAGCCACGAAAAACCGCTTGGTGGGCTTCTCGCCATGTCCACCTACCTGGCCACGGCCGATACGATTACCTACAGTGAGATAAATAAATCAATCCCCATCAGAGTACAGCACGGCGTGGATGACCCGGTCGTCCCCGAACACCTCGGCCGAAAGTCTACCAACCAGCTCATCCAGCAGGGCTACAAAGTCAGCTACCAGAGTTATCCGATGGAGCATTCTGTCTGCCCGGAACAGATTCAGGACATCTCCGAGTGGCTGCAAAGCGCCCTACGGGCAACATCCTGAAGAAAGGAGTAATTATGGATTCAATTGCATTTATCGCTGAACAGAGAATTGCCGAGGCCATGCGGGAAAAGGATCTGAATTCGCCCAAGTGGAAAAACAAACCCCTGCCGCTCGACGACGACAGGTTTGTCCCGGAAGACCTTAAAATGGCTTACAAAATCCTTAAAAACAGTGGCTATCTGCCTCCGGAAATTGAAGAGCGCAAAGAAATCAAAAAACTGGAGGACCTGATCGCCTGCACGGAAGATGAACACGAACGTCTCAAACAGATGAAAAAGCTCAATGTCCTGCTCATGAAGGTTGATGCAAGACGGCCGTTCTCTTCGAACATATCCAGCCAGCATGACTATTATCGGAAGGTTGTGGAAAAGATAACAGTACGTTCAAAGGCCGGGAAAAAATGAGCGGCAGGAGTGAAAATAGATGAAAACCATCATTCCCCGTACAAACCTCGAATATCTGGCCGAAGCGGTTGATACATTCAAAACGGCTTCCTGTCCGGTAGCGCTTACCGGAGCAGGTATCTCAGTCAATAGTGGGATTGCCGATTTTCGCAGCCCCGGTGGAGTATGGACAATCTTTTCTCCGGACGAATATGCAACGCTCAATGTTTTTCTCAAAAATCCGCAGAAAGCCTGGAAGCTCTACCGGGAGATGGGCAAAGGGTTGTTCGGCAAAAAACCAAATGAAGCGCATAAGGTGCTCGCCGATCTTGAACGAAAAGGTTTGCTGAAAGGACTGGTCACCCAGAACGTCGACAACCTGCATCAGGTAGCGGGCAGTAAAAATGTGCTGGAAATCCATGGCGATCACCAACACCTGCAATGCCTGCAGTGCGAGGCGGTCATCCCGGTCACCAGTGACCATTACACGAGGCATGAGGTCCCTGTCTGTGCCCATTGCCGCTCTCCCCTCAAACCCAATATTGTCCTGTTCGGCGAGGCTGTCAGAAGCCTCAAGGCAATAGAGACACTCATCTTCGCTTGTGATCTGTTACTGGTTATCGGCACCTCGGCACAAGTATATCCGGCAGCAGGTCTGCCGGTATTGGTGAAAGAACGAGGCGGGCTGATCTACGAATTCAACCAGGAGCCTGCACTTTCAGCCCACGAGTACGCAAATACAGCACCGTTTACTGACTATTTTTTTTCTGGTGATCTGGCGGCCACGCTGCCGTTATTCGGCCGGAGTGTTTGAAACACTACTGCCCGATCAGCTGTCCTTGGTGTCGAGGGTTGCTTTTAACAAAAACAAGGCTACAGGGATCGAGGAGGCAAGAGCCAGAGCGGCAATATTGGGAAACCCGGCCTCGGTTTCCGGCGAGTATATAAGCAGATAGGTAACCAGAAGCGGCATTTTATCCAACTGAAAAAACGTAAAAAAACCAAGGACAAATCGCCGCATGAGATCGGGGTGACGTTCGGACGTGCCCTTCGTCGCCCGGTAAAAAAGATAGCAGGAGATGGACACCCCCACCAGAAACAGGCCGGTGCCGATAAGTACATCTCTTGTCAAAGAAGCTGGATCGGTCGACAACCGCCTGGCATCGGAAGGAAACCAAAAGATAGATGACAGAAAAAGGCTTGTAAGATAACCGCCGACACCACCAATCAGGTATTTAAAATGCACGGCAGAGACTGGCTCTTCCTCCACCGGTTTGGTTTTCACCAGAAAAAGGGCCACGGTCATTGCGACAAGAAGTAACCCAATCAGAAAATAAGGCCATGCCGGCACCTTATTGTATACAGGGAAAAAAGCTCGCTCGGCATCTATAGGTAAAACGAACAAAACACCAAAAAAGAAGGAACCGAATGCGCTGAAGCCAAGCAGCAATCCAGTCATCATTCGGGCCAGACCGGTAAGGTAGCTGAGTCCGGCCACAAAAGATGCAAAACCTGCAATCAGAATTCTTACCACCATCTGCCGACTCTCTCCTCTCAAGTTGATGCAAGTTGATATCTGCCAAAACTACTAGTGTATACATAACTATTGTCTCGGGATCCGGCAACATATTCCAGAAAAAAGACCGGCTCTTGCCGTCACATTGTGACATGCTTAGTGTTTTCAGCAAGAATAATTTTAACTGCAGAGGGTGGATCAGCCTATGAATATGCCGCTTCGAGACAAAAAACTCGAATCACTCGTTTTCGATAATAGTTTTGTGCAACAACTTCCCGGCGACCCACATCCGGATAATCATCGCCGCCAGGTGAACAACGCCTGCTATTCCCGGGTGAAGCCAACCAAGGTTGCCGAACCAAAAATAGTGGCCTGCAGCAGGGAGGTCGCCGATCTCCTTGACCTGCCGGAAGAAACTTGCACCTCCGAACTGTTTACCGAAATTTTTGCAGGTAACAGGCTCCTGTCGGGAATGGATCCTTTTGCCATGTGTTATGGTGGCCACCAATTCGGTAGCTGGGCCGGGCAACTTGGCGATGGTCGGGCAATTAATCTGGGCGAGGTTATCAATAAACAGCAAGAACGCTGGATACTCCAATTGAAAGGAGCAGGACCGACGCCCTATTCACGCAGCGCCGATGGCCTGGCCGTCCTGCGTTCGTCGATTAGAGAATTTCTCTGCAGTGAGGCTATGCACCACCTCGGCATCCCGACAACCCGCGCCCTCAGCGTCATTACCACCGGCGAACTGGTCACAAGAGATATGTTCTACGACGGCCACCCAAAAGATGAGCCAGGGGCCGTAGTCTGCCGAGTCGCCCCGTCATTTATCAGGTTCGGCAACTATGAGATCCTCACTGCCAGAGGCGAAACAGCCCTTCTGCAAAAATTGGTCGACTACACCATCCGAACCGACTTCCCGCATCTTGGCGAGCCATCGGTTGCGACGTACATTGAATGGTTCAGGCAGGTCTGCCGCACCACCGCAGCAATGATCATCCACTGGATGCGGGTAGGTTTCGTTCACGGGGTAATGAATACCGATAATATGTCCATTCTTGGCTTAACTATCGACTATGGCCCTTACGGCTGGCTGGAAGGATACGATGCTCAATGGACCCCCAACACCACCGATGCCCATGGGCGGCGTTACTGTTTCAGCAACCAGCCGCATATGGGCCAGTGGAATCTTCTCCAGTTGGCCAATGCCATTTATCCTCTGGTGCAATCGGCCGAACCGTTCCAGGAAGCGCTCAATTCCTACAACACCTTGTTTCTTACAGGGTGGAACGACATGATGGCAGGTAAACTTGGTCTGGTAAATTTCTCGCCCAGTACCGACGATATGCTTATCGGCGAACTTATTGATATCCTTCAGCTCATTGAAACGGATATGACTCTATTTTTCAGAAATCTGGCCCTCATCTCAACCGATACAACTCAGCAGAACGAGGGAAATTTGCCGGCTTTCCTCGGCCAGGCATACTATAGGGAGGAAGAATTAACGAACGAATATCGGCAGCGAATGAACAGTTGGCTGCACGCATACAGACAACGACTCCAGCACGACAAACTACCAGATGAACTGCGCCGGCAAAAAATGAACAACATCAATCCAAAGTACGTGCTGCGCAACTACCTTGCCCAACAGGCCATTGAGAAAGCCGAAACAGGCGACTTGGCCATGGTCGGCGAACTACTCGACCTGCTACGCAAGCCCTATGACGAACAACCGGAAAAGGATCATTTTGCGGTAAAGCGTCCGGAGTGGGCTCGCAACCGCGCGGGATGTTCCATGCTCTCGTGCAGCTCATAGCATATCCCACTTTAGCAGAATTGAGGCCCTCTGCCTCAATTCTTGTCAGCACATTACCGACGTACCAGGTTCAGAAATGATAGGTATGCGCATGACCGATTTGTTTTGAGCAGAGAGTGGGTACACTGGGAAGTGTCTTAATGCATGCAACAAAAACGGGTTTTCCTCCACCGGACAACATTTGAAGGAAAACCCGTTACTTAGAACTATAATATCAGTTCCAAATGACCTGATATTCTAAATATTCCTGCCTTTCTTTTCGGTCAAGTCGGCCAAGATCCTCTTTGTTGTCCTTTTGGCGGTTCAGAGCACAAACATACCTCTTTCCATCTTTTACTTTCACCAGTATATACGCTTCGTATGTTCCTCTCATTGATATACTCCTTTAAGTTGTCATTGGAGAAACGCTCTTTTCCCCCTCATCGTTACCGGCTTCAGGTTATGCTCAACACCGTAAACATCTCCCTTAATCAAGTACATCTTTTTTCTATTATATGTCAGCTATCGTCCCAAAACCAGTAGTAAGTCATTTAATCGTACATTTTTATTACAAACGACAACCCATTGTAATGATTTATCATTGACACCTTACCCCTAATAAACAGGCAAAAAACCGGATCTCTTCTCAGTACTCCTTGAGAAATTTAAGGTACGAAAAGACAATAAGCAATGTTGTGGAGCCGCTTTCCAAAAAGGAGATTTACAGCAAAAGTACAAAAGAAAGAGACAAAAAGGAAAGAAGAGTAGAGAGAACAATGGCTGAAGAGGCGAGATCGGTATCGCTGTTCATTTGGGACGAAAGCACGTAGATAGCGGTAGATGCCGGCAAGGTTAAAAAAATCATTCCGGCCTTAAAGGGAACCCCAGTAACAGTAAAAAGGGAAAAGTAGCACCAACCTATTCCCGGCAAAACAATAAGTTTTAAAGTTGCCGCAAGAAAGGAGAGTGGCAAATTTCCTTTAATACCCGCAAAGCTCAGGCTGCCGCCGATTGAAAGAAGAGCAAGCGGCAGTGTGACCATTGAGATCAGGCTCAGTGAGTTGTTTATGAAGACAGGAAAACCTCCTCCGACCAGGCTGGAATAGGCAATCCCGCTCAGGCAGCCAATAATCAGCGGGTTTCCGATCAGGGCTCTGGCGGCGATAGAAATACGTTTGCGCACCTCAACTTCCCGGCCGGAGAACCAGATGAGCAGGGAGACGGCAAAAACATTGACGATCGGAATAGTAAATCCGATAAGTATACCGAAATATTTCATCCCTTCCGTTCCAAGACTATTGAGAATGACTGCCACCCCAATATAGGTATTAAAACGGTAACAACTCTGGGAAAAGGAACCAGCCTGGAATGCAGAGATACCAAATAATTTTATGACCAGGGTGCTGAGCCCAAACATGGTCAGCATGGCCAATAGCGATGCCATGCAAAAATTCCCATCAATGCCTTGCGCAAAAGAAGCACCACCAATCTTCCAGAATAACATGACCGGAAAAAAGAAATAATAGACAAGCCGATCACTGGTTTTGAGAAAAAGACTGTCGGTCAAGCCCCATTGTTTAAGGATTCCACCCAAGAGCAGTAGAATAAAGATGGGAAACAGTGAGTTAAGTACGATCATAACAATCTCCAAATTGACAGAATTCGACCATGACAACCCTTTACACTTTTTAATAACAATGCACAATGGCTTGTTTGGGGCGAAAATCCCCACTGAAGCGACACAAAAATCTTGCGTTTTTTACCGACCACTTTACTATTGCTTGCTATGAAAGAAAAAGACCCTCCCAACAAGATTGTCGCGTTTGATGCTCTCGATACCAGGCTCCGGGTCCTCGAGGAAAAGTTTCTCTATCAGGAGCAGACCATCGATGCCTTAAACGATGTCATCATTGAACAGCAGGGCCAGCTCAACTCGCTTGAGGACCAGCTCCTCCGACTTCAGGCACTGCTCAATGCTGTCGAGGATGATTACGATGGTGGGGAAGATCCGCCCCCACCGCATTATTAGTGACTTAGAAAAAATACTCTTGTGCTCTTTACAAGAGTATTTTTTCGTTAAGGAACTTACACCCGTCAAGCGAGTACTGAACTGAGTCCCGCAAAGCTTTTGGGCGGGATTAGTGGCCTATTATTAAACATCTTGTCCTTTGTACAAGAAATTTATTTCGTGAAGGAACTTATACCCGTCAAGCGAGTACTAAACAAAGTCCCCCAGCTTTTTAAAA
>CBDTUM010000040.1:0-33483 GCA_965363495.1 uncultured Desulfopila sp. | reverse complement strand
ATCCCGCCCAACAGATTTGCGGGATAAGTTCATTAACGAAATAATTATCTTGTAAAGGGCACAAGATAATTATTTCTAATTCACTAAATACCCAAATAAGCTTCCTTGACATGGGGGTCATCGATAAGATCGTCCGCTTTGCCCTCCATAAACACACGGCCATGCTCCAGCACATAGCCACGATCACTCAGACTGAGAGAATGTTTCACATCCTGCTCCACCATAAGGACCGTTGTGCCCTGGTCGGCGATTTTGCGGACAGTTTCAAAGATATCCTTGATCAGAATGGGCGCCAGGCCGAGTGACGGCTCATCAAGCATGAGCAGGTCGGGCCGGCCCATCAGGCCGCGGCCGATAGCGACCATCTGCTGTTCACCACCGGAAAGGGTCATGGCAATCTGATTTTCTCTTTCCTGCAGTCGGGGCAATAATTTATAGACATATTTCAATGTCTGCTCTACATCTTTTTTGGCCCGTTTATTAAAGGCGCCGACCAGCAGGTTATCTTTGACACTCATCAGCGAAAAAAGCCGCCGCCCTTCAGGAACGTGGATAACACCGCTGGCGACGACGTTCTCGGGAGGTTCTGCCTGGATTGGCGCACCATTGAAGATGATGCTTCCAGAGGATGCAGTCATCAAGCCGGAGATCGTCCGCAACAATGTCGACTTTCCCGCCCCATTACCACCGATGATACTGACAACTTCACCTTTTTCGACCTTGAGCGACATATCGAAGATGACTTGAACATCGCCATAGGAAACGTCGATGTTATTTATTTCAAGCAGCGACATAATCTTCTCCCAGGTAAGCCTTTATGACATTTTCGTTGTTGGCGATCTCTTTTGGTGTGCCTTCGGCAATTTTTTTGCCGAACTGAATGACGACGATTCGATCGGACAGAGCCATGATGGCGCGCATGATATGCTCAATGACAAAAATAGTTGTGCCTTCGTCGCGGATTTTTCTCAAAATCTCGACCATCTCGTCCACTTCGTTGGGTCTGAGTCCGGCCATAACTTCATCAAGAAGCAGCAGTTGCGGTTTTGTTGCAAGAGCCCTGGCAATTTCCAGTCTTTTCCGGTCAGCGATGGTCAGGTTAGCCGACAGGATATCTTTTTTATCGGCGAAGTTGAGCGATTCGAGAACCTTGATGGCTCTTTCCTCGGCGACGGAGCGACTGTTGGTTGTTACAAAACTTGCAACCATAACGTTGTACAGCACACTTTTGGAGGAAAATGGCTTGACTATCTGAAAGGTCCGGGCCAACCCTTTCTTGCACAGATTCCATGGTTTCTGGCCATTTATCTTTTCATTATTGAAGGTAATGACACCTGCAGTTGGCGCAAAGACCCCGGCGATACAATTGAAAGCCGTTGATTTTCCTGCACCGTTTGGCCCGATCAGGCCGAGAATCTGTCCCTTTTCTATACTCAGGTCCAGAGAGTCGATTGCCCGCAGCCCCCCGAACTCTTTGGTCATACCTCGCACTTCAAGAAGAACCATTATCCTATCTCCCAGTTGTATTGTGGGTTATACGCCGCAGCAGATTATTATAGAGTCGGGTCAGCGGCTCCTGCAGGCCTCGTGGCTGGTAATGCATGACCAGAATAAGGACCAGGCCGAAGATGATGAGATGCATACCCGGCAAGGTATCTCCGAAATAGATGCGGGAAAAATCGCCTACCGGTCGCAGCAAAAGTGCACCAAGGATCGGTCCGGCGATCGAACCACGTCCACCGATCAGGGCGATAAAGGCAATCTCAAATGACAAATCCAGGGAGATGATGGACTTCGGGTGAATATAAAGGGTGAACTGGGCATAAAAAGTACCTGCAAGGGCAGTGAGAAAAGAACTCATTGCCATGGCGATAAGTTTTGCTCTGGCCACATTGACCCCGAGCGCCATCGCCGCCTCCGGTTCCTCTCCACCGGCGTTGAGATAATAGCCGAGCTTTGAACGGGATATAACATACGTCAATATCACCACCGCGACGAGCATGATAAGAATGATATAATAGTAAGGCTCCTTGCTGGCGAACATGAAATTGGCCAGTCCGACATCCATCGGTGGAATCTGCAGGCCCCGTGGACCGTTGACCTTGAAGGGACCAAGATAATCGATATTCTCGACTATCACCCTGAATCCTTCGGCAAAGGCAATGGTGGCAAGGGCAAAATATGCTCCGCGCATTTTAAATGTCGGCAGACCAATTAACACCCCCGCAATGGTGGCCAGTACGCCGCCGACCAGCATGCCGAGCCAGGGGCTGATACCATATTGCAAAAAGAGGATAGTCGAGGTATAGGCACCAATGCCGACAAATGCGGCATGGCCCAGTGGGAGAACCCCGGCAAAACCACCGACCAGATTCCAGCTGGTGGTCAGATAGGCATAGAAGAACAACAGCACCAGGATATGCAGATACGTGGCACTGCGGACCACAAGTGGCAGGCCGAAAGCGATGAGCAGGACAGCTACCAGAGCCACTTTATTTATAAGTTTTTGATTCATCGAAATGTGTCCTCGTAGTATCGGTTACCAATCATGTTTCTGGCCGAATAACCCAGAAGGCTTGACGAACAGAACGACTAGAAAGAGTCCGTAGACAATTGCCTCGGTCCAGGTGGCCGTCATAAACTGAGGCCCGACAGATTCTATTATGCCGATAATAATACCGCCGGCCAGTGCACCGCCGATGGAACCAAGTCCGCCGAGGACGACGATAATAAAGCCTTTTATATCGAAAAGAACACCTACCGTCGGAAAGACATTGTAAAAGGGGACCAGAGTGACTGCGGCAATCCCGGCGGTGGCCGCACCGATACCAAAGGCCACATTATAAATTTTGTACTGGTTGATTCCCATCAGACTGGCCGCTTCCCGGTCCATGCTCGTTGCCCGGATAGCCCGTCCCATATCGGTCTTCTGGAAGAACCAGTAGACAGCAAGAGCTGTGATAAATGCGGTGATGCAGCCATACAGCTTCGGTACGGAGATAAACATTTCACCAAATTCGAGCATCTTTCCCGTGAGCGGGTTGTCGGCGAGGGAGCGATATTGCGGTCCAAAAATGAGCAGGGTCAAATTGTCGAGAATATACCAGATACCCGTGGTCACAATGATGACGGTAAGGGGCTCGCGCACATTTTTTTCGGCAATAAAAATTGGTTTTATAACAAAATTCTGCAGGGTGTAGCCGAACAGAAACATAGCCGGAGCAACGATGACGATTGCCAGATAGGGGTGGATACCAGAGAGGGTAATCACCCAGTAGGCCAGGTACATTCCGACCATTAATATTGAACCGTGGGCAAAGTTGACTACTTTCAATACCCCGAAAATGATGGTCAACCCCATGGCCGTCAAGCCATAGATAGATCCCATAAGGATGCCATTGATGGTGTCCTCGATTATATAGAACATGACTGTCTCCCTGAGAATGCAAAAAAGGAAGCATCCGGAGCAGGGGATGTGCACCTCTGCTCCGGTATGAATGGAACTTAATGTCTGAAAATTTGGAAATAAGCCTACTTCAAGATGGCTAAGTAAAAACCTTCATATACGAGGTGTAAGATTTTTCTATTGTTTTGGCGTTAGAGTACGTCGAAATTATAGAAAAATTGTACCCCAAGGGCACTCCCTGGGGGCGAACAACGAAGTAGATGAAGGGTTTTTACGACGTCATCAGCTTATTTCTCGGGCATTGGGAAAACAGGTGTGTAACCAGCCCGACGCGCAGCTTTTGGCCAGATGGTGATTCGCTCGAGGCCTTTGCCCATATCGTTCACCTGGACCATGACCAGCGAGGCGTTTTCGTTCTGGCCGGTTGTGTCAAATTTAACGGCGTCGTAGCCGACAATCATGCCGGGACCGGAAGACAGATTGGTGGCCGCAAGTGCTTCCCTTATTTTTTCAGGATCAAGTGATGCGGCACGCTCCAGGGCATCTTTCAACACATACATGGCGACATAGGCATCAACTGCTTCCCCTGTCAGATTCTGGCCGTATTTGGCTTTGTATTTAGCGTTTGCTTCTTTGGCGCCTGGTTTGTTGACGTCTGTTTCCCACTCGACAATATCAAACAGATACTGAGCATTTTTGCCGGTGGTTTTAAGAAATGACGGGTCGGCATGGCCACCACCGCTGGCGATGATTGCTTTTAATTTGACTTTATAATCAGCCAGGGTATTGGTGAGCAGAATCGCATCAGCTGCATTGGAAACCAGCAGCAGCACATCGGCTTTTGACCGGCGGATTTTCTGGACTACAGGGCTCAGGTCGGTGGTGGTTGAGGGATATGGTTCATCCAGGACCACTTTATAGCCGCCTGCTTCGGCCAATTTTTTCCACTGTCCGGCAAAGCCTTTCCCCCAGTCGCCATTCTCGTAGACAAAGGCCAGACGTTCGATCTTGGTGCCGAATTCCGTTTCCATATCTTTCAAGAAAGCGAACTGGTCGCGGGTCCACCAGCTGTCTTTGGCGGCAATTCTAAAGACGGTTTTAAAGCCCTGATCGGTAATTTTATCAGAAACCGATACAGGCACGACAAAAGGAATGCCGTATCGTTCAGCGACTGCTGTCGTCGGATATGTTACCGCACTGTTCCAGCAACCTGTGAGCACATGCACTTTCTCGGTATTGATCAGACGCTCTGCCTCGGCGACGCCTTTTTCGGGTTTGGATTCCGAGTCGGCAAAGACCAGTTCGAACTTGGCGCCTCCCAACGACTTGATGCCTCCGGCGGCGTTAATTTCTTCCACTGCCATCTCACGGGCTGCTTTGCCTTGTTGGCCTAGCGTTGCAGATGGGCCTGAAAGGGGAATGATATTACCGATTTTTACATTTTCGGCATAACCGGTGGCATACGAGCCGGCAATCAAAGAAATTGCCAGAGCGGGGACAGCAATTTTGCGTAAAATTTGCATAGGTTCCTCTCGGTTGTGGTTTTCGCCCATGTTGGCGTGGATACTTCTTAACTCTGCTGGCGTCGCAATTTATGTGCCATTGAATTTTCTTTTTCCGATTGGTTGTTCCACCGTCATTACAAGATATGAGTATTGGTTAATTTTGAAAGTCTTACCAGGAGTGTGTCAACCCTTGGCGTCAACTATGGTTGACATTGTCAACCATAGTTGACGCAGCCGTTCTCTTTTTTAACCGTTTATGCAGGGCTTGTCGAGAAACACCCAACATGCCGGCCGCCTGACTCTGGTTGTTGTCAGTCATGCTGAGTGCATTGGCAATGGCATAGTCAGCGAGTTCGTCAAGGGTCGGAAAGTGACCAAAGAGTGCTTCAAGCGAATTCGTCTGAACGGTATCACTTCTTCCCATAGAGGTCGCGCTGGCTAATCTGTCGGCAATGAGATGGTCCTGGATATGTCCATGGGTACAACGGGCAACGGCATCGGAAATATATGCCTTTAATTCCCGTATATTCCCACAGAACGGATGCCTGGTCAACAGGGCTATTGCCTGTGGGCTGATGGTGGGAATTGCTTTACTCATGGCTTTTGCGCCGCTGGCTATTAAATGCTCGACGAGCAGCGGAATATCCTCTTTTCGGTCGCGCAGGGGCGGCACCTTGATCAGGTGGGTACTGAGTCGATAGTAAAGGTCCATTCTGAACTCACCATCTTGTCCAGCAAGCTTGCTTAAATCCTTGTTGGCCGCGGTAATGATACGTGCATGACATTGTTTCGGCTGGTCCGAACCGAGAGGATAGTAAATTTTTTCCTGCAGCAGGCGCAGCAGTTTCACCTGGGAAATTTCGCTCAGATCACCAATTTCATCTAAGAAAATAGTGCCTTCCGCTGCCTTTTCGATCATCCCGGCTCTAACCGATTCCGCACCGGTATAGGCACCTCTGACGTGGCCGAAGAGGGTATCGGAGAGCAAAGCGTCATCGAGGCCGGATATGTCGACTGCGACAAATTCGCCGGGCTGGCAGCTCACTTCATGAATTGCTTCGGCGATGAGTTCCTTGCCGGAGCCAGTTTCGCCGAGGATCAGCGTCGGTAAACCGCTTGTGGCAATCGACTCGATGTACTGGAACAAGGCGAACATGAGGGGACTTTTCGTCACGATCCGGTCAAACGCCCTGTTGGTATACTCTCGACTGCCAAAAGAAATTCCCTTAAGAGACATGACCTCATTGCGTAGCAGACCAATTTCCAGGGCGTTGCGCAAAGCAGAGCTGAACATCTTCAAATCGATAGGTTTGACGAGATAGTCCTGAGCGCCGAGTTTTAAGCACTCGACGGCCGTTTCGATCTCTGAGTCGGCGGTCACGATAATCACCGGAATCTGCGGTTTTGTGCTTTTCAGCTCCCGTAAAACCTCCTGTCCGCTCATATGCGGCATATTGAGATCGAGAAACACCACCGGAGACTGCATCTTTTCCAGGGTGGCGAACACTTTGCGGCTGTCGTCGAGGGTTCTGATGTTGTTCATGCCCATGGAGGTCAATAGAAGGCTATATGCTTCCAGTTCAGCAGGCTCATCATCGACCAGCAGGATTGGACAATTTTTCATCTTCGCGGTAATCATGTGGTTTGTGCCATGGTCATTTTTTTCAGTTTGATAGTAAACTTGGCCCCCGACGCAGTGTTTTCCGCCAGGAGTTCTCCGCTCATCTCTTTTTCCACTATCATTTTGGACATATACAGGCCCATTCCCGTGCCGGAAGTAGCACCTTTGGTGGTGAAGTAGGGATTGAAAATCTTCAACAGCGAGTGCTCCGGGATGCCGCCGCCGCTGTCTTGAATTGTTATCAGAACAAACAGTTCATCTGTGCTGACTGTTATCTCGATTGCTTTGGTCACTGGTTCAGGAGGTGCTTTGTCCGCGTGCTGGGCAATAGCATCTTTAGCGTTGGCGATAATATTGACCAGTACGTGGACAAATTCTCCGCGATAGCCAAAGACCAGTAAGGAGCTGGTTCCCGTCCTATTGTTGACTCTCAGTGAAATGCCGCCATGTCTCATCTGGGCTTCCATAAGCTTCACCGCACTGATGATTACTTCGAGGACATCAACCGGCCCTTTGGATTTGGACGGCTTGAAAAAATTTCTGAAATCGTCAATCGTTTTCGACATGAAATGGATCTGGCCGTTTGCGCCGGAAACCAGTTTGTCGACAAATGATTTATTGAGCATGTCGTTATACTGGGCTGCCTGCAGGCTGGAAATATAGGTGGAAAGAGTATTCAGGGGCTGTCGCCACTGATGGGCGATGATTGCCAGCATTTCACCGACCGCCGCCATCTTCTGGGCCTGCATCAGTTGTCCTTCGGCGTCGACCCGTTTGGAGATATCTCTGATGCTGGACAAGGTTAAATCTTCATCGCCCAGCCGGAATATTTTCAGACTTATTGAGGCAGGAAATTCAGTGCCATCGGCTCTCATAAATGACCATCTGAATACCTGTTGCTCGCCGAGTTCGGAAGCCTGCAGTATCTCCTGGAGCTTCTCTCTGCTTAGTGCACCATCGGGCTGATGCGGGGGCGAGATCTCGAGCATACTTTTTTCGAGGATGTTTTCTTTTGTGAAACCGAAGGTATCCATTGTTTTATGATTGCATTCGGTAATGCGGGAACCCTTGCAGATCAGTATCGCGTCATTGGCTACATTGAACAGGGTCTGATAGTAGGTTTCAACTTCTTTTCGCTTAACGATATTCCATTCCAGATCTTTGTTTATCCCGGTCAACTCTTCCTGGTGCTGCTGGATTGCCGTGCTGTACCGCTTGCTGAAAAAAAAGAGCATCAAGCCGCTGCCGCTGACAACCACTAAGGCGATGAGGGCCAGGATGCCCAACACCCTGAGCGCGACCTCTGTTGCAAAAATCATGGTCGTCTTGCGGGTGAGGGAATAGGCCTCGTCGCGGGGGGCAGTGACGCACATGAACCAGTCGGAGTTGGCAATCAAACTGAAGCTTAATATATGATTCTGCTGGTCTTTACCGAGGTAGGTAACGGTTCCGAGATTACCGCTGATAAAACGATCCAGCTTGTCTCCCAGGTCACGTTCAATATCCTGTAATTTTTCCCGCATAACGTATTGCTCATTTGGGTGCACCAGAATAGTTCCATTTCTTTCGACGATAAACCCGTAGCCGGTTTCACTGACCTTGAAATTTAAAACATTTTGCACCAGGTTATCGAGTACCGTATCTGCTCCCATTACGCCAACGGTTTGGCCAGCGACAATCAGAGGTTTGACAAGTGCAATGACCAGTTTATTGGTGACCAGATCGATATAAGGGGTCGTAAAACTGATCATGCCGGTTTCGCTGGCACGCCGGTACCAGGGGCGATTGCGCGGGTCATACCCTTTGGGGGGCAACCAGCCTGCACCATCAATTAATACACCATCGTTTCTGCCAATATACACATCGGTGAAATGGCCGGCTCTCATGGCCATTTTCAATGGCTTTAAGGTTGTATCGTTTTGACCAAGAGAGGAGAGGTCAACCGAGTCGACGGTTGCAGTCAGAATTTTCATCTGCTGCTCGAGCCACATTTCCACTGTATTTGCCGCCTTGATGGCAAGGTCCTCCTGCTGGGCGGCAATAGTTTTGTCAACGATGTGCTGGGTAATTCGATAGTTAATGGCAGCTACGACGAGAATCACCGTAGCCAGGACGACCAGGGTGATGTTGTGTTTTTTGGTCCACATATTCATAGAGTGTCGATGCGTTGATCGAAAGGTTTATTTTTTGGCCAGCTCATTGCAAGAATCTGCAATACTTGCGCCAAAAAGAACCTACATTACAAAGAAAATTGCGTTTATTCCCTGCAAAACGACATTTTTTTGGAATTCCCATGTACTTCAAGTGTATAATGTCGATAAAGGCAACAGGGAAGGTTGATGTCAGAGAAGTAGCATATCTTGTGCTTCATCTCATCGTGCATGGTGGGATAATCCTGGCACGTGTTAGCACCTGATGGAGTTTTAGCTGATCTTGATTATATATGGACTATTGTATATTGTCGCTGCTCATCGTTCCTCTTGTCTCTGTAGGTAACATTCTAGATTTTATTGGTTTATTTTATATAAAAAGAGCTCGGCGAGATTTGTCTCGGCGATCTCGAATTCCCGGGCTTTGATAATTTAGGTCCAACAATCATCTTAGTGAATGAACAACATTGAAGAACGACAATAGCCCATCGATACACAACAGCAAGGGGGTCGTCAATGCTCTCGGTCTCGCTGCAGGGAATCAGCAACCTGATAAGCCCGCTTTCTGGCAACCGGAACATATTGAAATAGTATCCCCCGAACAGCACATTCGAACTAAAAAAAAGAAAAAATTCCCGTCGGCTCCGGCAGCAACCAAGGCAAAGCAAAAGAAAAAAGGCCGGCTCTGGCCGTATCTGCTGCTCCTGGTGCTCGTCTTTGTCGCCGCAGCTGTGGCGGGTGGATATTATGAGATACAAACGTCTACCTTGCAGGCAGAATTTCTTAGCAAGCTGACGGCTAAATTGCGTTATCGTCTTGCCGATGGCCCGAGTGATAAAATAGTTTTCCCCAAAAAAGGGCCCTACGATATTCGTCTTGGCTATGTCCAGCTGCCGTTTCTCGTGGAGAAGCTGCAGCAAAAGGGCATGGTTGTCAGCAGGCAGGCTCGCTTTAGTCAAAGCCTGCGCAACTATGCGGATATGGGGTTTTATATTCCCTACAGCGAGAAAAGTCAGGCCGGATTGCAGATCCTGGATGCAACTAATGCATCGATGTTCCAGGTGATCATCCCAAGGCGGGTCTACAACGATTTTTTTGACATCCCCTATAAGATCATCCAGACACTCCTCTTTATAGAAAATCGCTCCCTGCTGTCGGACAAATATCCCAAAATCAATCCTGCTGTCGACTGGGGACGTTTTGCCAAGGCGCTCGTTTTTCAGGCGGCAGAAATGGTTCATATCGATACGCCGGCAATGGGGGGCAGCACCCTGGCAACCCAGATTGAAAAATTTCGTCACTCGGACAATGGCATGACCTCATCCGCCAAGGATAAATTGATTCAGATGGCCTCGGCGAGCATACGGGCGTATCAGAACGGTGAGGATACCTCTCTGTACAGGAGAGACCTGGTACTCGACTATATCAACTCCGTTCCTCTCTCAGCCGCACCGGGATATGGTGAAGTAAACGGACTGGGCGATGGACTTTATGTCTGGTTCGGGACGGATTTTGACGAAGCGAACCGAATACTGAATATTAAAAATCCACAGGGGGCAGAGCTCGACGAACAGGCGAGGATTATAAAACAGGTCATCAGCCTGATGATCGCCCACAGGCGCCCCTCGTACTATCTGGTCGCGGGACGCAAGGAGCTGGCGGTGCTGAGCAACAGTTATGTCAGGCTCCTGGCCCAGGAGGGGACTATTTCAACAGCCCTCAGTGAGGCCGCCCAGGTGCAGCCAATCTTTTACAGGGATTTTAGTAAGAACGGCGCCGCCCGGCAGATAGCCAATGATAAAGGGGTCAACGTGGTGCGCAATCGCCTGAGTCCTTTGTTCGATACCTCCCTCTATACCCTGGACCGAATGGACCTCACAGTTACTACAACCTTAAACAGTCGGTTGCAGGAACAAGTTACTGACTATCTTAAAGGTCTCGAGAATTCAGAAACCGCGGGCACTTACGGGCTTATCGGTAGGTCTTTGCTGTCGGCCGATCAGTCCGATGCTCTGAGCTATAGTTTCACCTTATTCGAGAAAACACCAATGGGCAACATGGTCCGGGTGCAGACCGACACAACTGACCTGCCATTTGATATCAACGAGGGCAGCAAACTTGAACTGGGTTCTACGGCCAAGCTGCGTACTCTCGCCACCTATCTGGAAATAATAGCTGAGCTGCACGCAGCTTTATCCGGACAAGCACCGCCCGCCATCAATGCAGAGATGCAACAGGCAACCGACACGCTTACCCGCTGGGTCTGCAACCAGCTGCTGGAGAATCCGTCTCTGCAGTTACAGCCGTTACTGGAAGCTGCCATGCAGCGTAAATACTCAGCAAGTCCCGGGGAACGTTTCTTTACCGGCGGTGGCATCCATACCTTCGGCAACTTCAGTAAAGATGATAATGGCCGAAATGTCACCGTGACCGAAGCCTTGCAATATTCAATTAATCTGCCTTTTGTCCGGATTATGTATGATATAGTCCGGTATACCCAGGCCACGCAATGGGAAAACAACCGGCAGATTATCCACGATGACCATGATCCTCGGCGTGAGGCGATGCTGGATACATTCATTGATAAGGAAAGCAAAGTTTTTCTATCGCGTTTCTGGACCAAATACCGGAACATGACGGGCGATCAACGCTTGGAAACCCTTTTGGCAGGCATGATTCCACGGGCCGTACGCCTTACTGTCGTCCATCGTCATCTCTTTCCAAAGGCCGATCTGGCGGCCTATATCCGTTTTATCCGCGGGCAATTGCCAGGGACTACCCTCACGGACAAAAAGCTGGCGTCCATGTATGAAAAGTACCAGCCGGGTGCTTTTAATCTGCAGGATATGGGCTACCTGGCCTCGATGCATCCCCTGGAATTATGGCTGCTCGATTATTTGCAGCAACCGGGTGAAACCTCGCTCAAAGATGCGATAGAGAAAAGTGCTAAAGTCCGACGGGAGGTGTACGGCTGGCTGATGCGCACCAAAGCCAAAAATGCCCGCGATTCACGGGTCAGGACCGTGTTGGAAATAGACGCCTTTTCGGATATTCACCGTCGCTGGAAGAAGATGGGATACCCCTTTGACCATCTGGTGCCGTCATTGGCCACTGCACTGGGGAGTTCCGGTGACAGGCCTGCGGCCCTGGCCGACCTGATGGGCATTATTTTAAATGGTGGGGAACGGTTGCCGACCCAGCGATTTACCAAGGTCGAGTTCGCCAAAGATACACCATATGAAACTATAGTTGAGCGATCAACACCCCTCGCAAATCAGGTTATGCAACCGGAAGTCGCGCAAGTTTTAAAAGAAACTTTGGGCAAAGTTGTCAGTGAGGGCACGGCCAAACGTTTATCGAACAGTTTTCAACAGGGTGACGGCAGTCCGTTTCTTATTGGCGGCAAAACCGGTACCGGAGATAATCGGATAATAAGTTCAACCTCGTACGGCCATAAAACGTCATCCAGGACCCTGAACCGAACGGCGACCTTTGTCTTTTATCTGGGCGACAATCATTTTGGAACACTGACCGCTTTTGTCACTGGCCGGTCAGCGAAGGCTTTCAGCTTTACGTCAGCCCTGCCTCTTCAGGTACTCAAAGGAATGGTGCCGATTTTACAACCCTATATCAATGCAGCCAATCAGCAGGAGCAGTAGGTAGTAGAAAATGACTGTGGATATTGCACGTATCGGACACTGCCTTGTGCGTCACTTTAGGTTTTGCTGATCTGTCTCTATTCAATTAACTATTGTGACCATAGCATGAACAAGCTACTTTGTAGGAGTTGAAAACCTAGCCAAAGAGAGAGCGCTTCTTTCACTCATTTTATTTATTGGTCTTCCATTATGGTGCGAATACCTTTTTTCTGGTTACTGTTAACTCTGGCTGTGAATACTGCCCTGGCCAGCGATAGAGCCGATCAGCCTGTCGACCGGCTGGAGCGGGTGCTGCACTCGCAAACGTTGCGCGTTTGCATTTGGCCCGATTACTACGGTATCACCTACCGGAACCCCAGGACACAGCAGCTTTCCGGTATTGATATAGATCTGGCCGAACAGCTGGCGTTGGATCTTGGTCCAGGGGTACGGGTCAAATTTGTTGACAGTTCTTTTGCAAGACTCATCGACGATATCAGTCGCGACCGCTGCGACATTGCCATGTTCGCCATCGGCATCACACCCGGACGCGCCGAAAAGCTCCGTTTTACCAAGCCTCATCTGCGCAGTGACATCTACGCTATTACCACCCGCAGCAATCGCCGCATCCGGGAATGGACCGATATTGATCAGCCGGGTGTTGTCGTGGCTGTGGCTAAAGGGACCTACCACGAACCGGTGATGCGCAAACGACTCCACCAGGCGCAGTTGGTGGTTTTGGACACTCCCTTTGCCCGTGAACAGGAGGTCGAATCCGGGCGTGCCGACGTATTTATGACTGACTATCCTTACAGTCAACGCATGTTGGCCAGTGTCGACTGGGCCAGGCTTATCTCCTCGCCGGTGACGTTTCATCTTGCCCCTTATGCCTACGCCATGCAGCCCGGTGATGACCGCTGGTATGCACGTGTTGAACGTTTCGTGAATGCTATCAAACGCGATGGTCGTCTGTTGGAGGCTGCGCAGCGTCACAACCTTGAACCAATCGTTACTCTTGAGAACTGAAATTGTCTTTCACCCTGACAAACCTGCGTCGCTTTTTTAGCACCCACTTTGCTTTTCTGCTGGTGATGACCCTGGTTGTCCTCAGTATTTGCGGGGGTACGGTTTATGTCATAGAGCGGCTTAAAACTGCTGCGATAGACCAGGCGCTAAAAGACAGTGCCATGAGCGCTCGTGACTTTGAAGATCACCTGACCCGCAGTCTGGATACAGTGAAAAACCTCGCCGGTTTTATTAACGCCGGTCCAGCTGAACAGACAGCAGAGAGTATTCAGGATTTTTTCGTGCGTTCACTGCGGTTCACTCCTTTTCTACGCTCGCTGTCCATTCTGAGTAAAGACGGCACAATTATCAACAGTTCCAACCCGGCGAACTTTGGCTTGCAGATTCCGATTTCCGACTATCTCCCTCCCTTAACTTCTGCCAATGAAATTCTTCGCGTGGGTCGGCCCTGGTTGGGTCGGGATTTTGCCGGCGGGATGCCGTCTGCTCCTGACCGACCCGTCAATGACGACGACCTCAGCTTTATACCGATACAGCATCAGCTTGAGGTTGGTACGCGCTCAATCTCCCTGTTGGCTGCGATGAACCCCGATTTTTTTATCAATTATTTTACTCAGAGGCTTGTACCCGAAGAGGGATTCGTGGATCTTCTGCGTTATGACATGGTGGTGCTGTTGTCCACAGGCCACTACTCAAAACCTGGCAGTTCCTATGCAGGGCAGGAACTTCGAGCACTGTTGCCGCAAGATGAGATAGTGCAGTTTGAAGAAATAACCGGCCGGGAAGAGGCAGTTTTCACCGCCGTTCGCGCCACGCGTCAATACCCGCTGTTGGTGGTCACTCATCTTCGCCGCGATAGTGCTCTTGTCAATTGGCATAACGAGAGCAGGCGCCTGTTGACGTTTGTCGGATTTGCCTTGCTTGCTCTCGTCCTCCTGGCAACGGCGCTGTATCAACGCCAGCAACGTCTTGCTGCAGAGAGAGTGGAAGAGAGGCAGCGTGAGCGTGAACGACTCGCGGCTACAGTTCTCGACACCGTTTCTGAAGCGGTGATGGTAACCGACCCAGACAATTTGATTGTTGCGGTCAACCCTTCGTTTACCCGGATTACCGGTTATGGACCGGAGGAAGCTATCGGCTCTTTTTCCACTGAGCTGTTCGGTAAAACACAGTCGAGTGAGTTGCTGCTGGAAGTCCGGCAATCACTTGCGGAACACGGGCACTGGACGGGCGAAATCAGCAATCGCCGCAAAAACGGAGAACTGTTTATTGCTTGGCAATCTATCAATCTGGTGCGAAACGAGGTCGGCGACATCATCCATCAGGTCACAGGATTTTCCGATATCACCGAGTACCGGGCGGAGGCTGATCGAATTGCCTGGCTGGCTCATCATGACCCTCTTACTGGTCTGCCCAACCGGACACTGTTTGTTGATCGCCTGCGGCAAGCCATTCGCCAGTCCCAACGCAACCAGGTAAAATTGGCTCTGATCTTTCTTGATCTGGATACATTCAAACCAGTCAACGATACGCTAGGTCATCTCGTTGGCGACCAGCTGTTGCAGGCGGTAGGTAAACGTCTGGTCGATTGTATACGCGATTCCGATACTGTGGGGCGTCTGGGTGGCGATGAATTTGTTGTACTGCTGCCGGTCCTCGAAGCACCTCGGAGTGCCATCAGGGTTGCAGAGAAAATAAATCAGGCCCTTCATCTTCCTTTCCAGTTGCAATCCCACATCATCAATATCTCCAGCAGTTGCGGTATTGCGCTCTTTCCTGATCACGCTACGGCAGACAAACAATTGATGCGGTGTGCCGATACCGCCATGTATCGTGCCAAAGCGGGTGGCGGCAACCGCGTATATATGTTTCATTCAGACGAGAGCACGCCATGAAAAAACGAAAAAATGTCCTAATCCTTTACATAATGAGCAATTAATATGCGCCATCCCTACCTATTGTTGTGGTTTGTCTGTCTTCTTTTTTTGCCTTTTAATCTTCTTGCGGCAGCAGATCTTGCAGGAGAAACCTCGCCGGATAATATCTCGCTTGTGCAACATGCGTCGCCGGAAGAAACGCTGATTATGTTGAATTCTCTGATGGAGTTGCAAAACAGCCTGAAGAAACAACTGGCTTTGACCCGGGAAAAGATCAAAACGAGTCAGTCTGCTGCGGAAAAGGAGCGATTGGAGGCAGAATTGAGTCGTCTGGATCGACAGTTGTCTGATTCTTCTCATGATTTTGAGCGAATAGCGACTGGGGTGGAGGTTGGGCTCTTTGCCGAAAAGAAACCGGAAACATTCAGCTGGAAAGATGAAATGACCACCCTCATAGAGCCGGCGATTAAAGAAATTAAACTGCTGACAGTTCGTGCCCGGCAGAAGACCAAACTCAAGGATACTATCAGCGAATTGTCCAATATCCTGCCGGTTGCGACCAACGCTGTCCAGCAGCTCGATCGTTTAAACAAAGTCACCAAGGATCCTGATATCAAGAAACAGATTAAGGAACTGCTCCCTGAATGGCGTAATGTTGAGAACAGAGTCCGCAGCAAACTGGAGTTGGCAGAGCTTGAATTGAGCCAGATGCGGGATAAAGAGGTCAGCCTTGTCCAGAGTTCCAGTGAATCCATCCGTAATTTTTTTCGCGTTCGCGGGCTCTATCTTGTCATGGCCGCATTAGCTTTCGGTTGCGTTCTTCTCGTCGGTCGTTTGCTGTATCGATTAATTTTCCGCTTTCTGCCCGGAGCCAAACTGGAAAAACGGCCGTTTCATATTCGGCTCTTTGATCTCTCGATGCGCGTATTCATAGTCGTTGCCGCTATTATTGGCCTCTTTTTCGTGCTCTATCAGGCGGAAGACTGGTTTCTGCTCAGTATGGCCATCGTCTTTTTTCTCGGCCTTTTCTGGACCGTACGGCAGGTTTTGCCAAGGCTCTGGCAGCAGGGACGCCTGATGCTCAATGCCGGCTCGGTGCGTGAAGGAGAAAGACTGCAGCTGCATGATGTCCCCTGGAAAGTTGAAACCCTTCATGTCTTTTGCAGTCTGTTTAACCCGACCCTGGGAATTCGTTTGCGGCTGCCTATTGAGAATATTGTCGGCCTGGTTTCCAGACCGTATTCCCCCGAGGAACCTTGGTTTCCCTGCAAAAAGGGAGACTGGGTGGTGGTGGGGGATCGGCCCCGGACCAGGGTGGTCAGCCTCAGTCATGAACTGGTTGAAACAGTGGAGCGAGGTGGCAAACGATATCTCTATAAGACCGCCGACTTCCTTGGGCAAAACCTGGTCAACCTGTCCCGCAACTTCCGGTTGCGCGTGGTGTTTGGTGTAAGCTATGACCTGCAGGACCAGGTGACCACCATCATCCCGAATCTTCTGAAAACCTTTATCCAAGCCAAGCTGGAGGAAGAAGAGTATGCTGACAACTGCCTGAACCTGCTGGTCGAATTTAAAGAGGCTGGAGCGTCATCTCTTGACCTGCTGGTAATGGCAGATTTTAAAGGAAATCAGGCCGAGATCTATTCAAGGCTTGAGAGGGCGATACAACGTTGGTGTGTCGATGCCGCTACTCAGTACAATTGGGAAATTCCCTTTCCCCAGCTCACCTTTCATTGGCCGGAAAGGGAAAGGCTTTTAGCTGATGGTAAACGGGCGCAAGGTGGACAAGAGCTGCAGTCAGAGGGGAGCTGATTTATCCCCAAAGCTCCACAACCAGTTTTCGGCTCATATCAAGATACTTGTATTGCATATCTGGATCATTGCAGAATACTTCCAAGGTAATGGTGCTGTCGTAACCGGTAGCCTTTAATGCCTTGACTGCGTTTTTCCAAGCAACACTTCCTACGCCAAGAGGCATATGGTCATCGGATCTGGCTCGGTTGTCTGAAAAATGAACATGCTGGATATGTTCCCCCAGTTCTTCACAAAAATCCTGATGAGTATCGTGGCCGAAATTTGCGTGGCCAAAGTCAAGATGGAGTTGTAAACCCGGTACTGATGCCAGCAAAGTTTTAAAAGTCGAAACCCTATCAAAAGGGGCTTTATAATTTTCGAAGACTACCGTCAGGCCATGGGCCGTGGCCATCGCAACGATCGGCTGTAATGACTCGATATTGAATGTGACTACATCTTTTCGCATAGCCGGCGGACAGAAATAGCAGGGGTGGATATTCATTATTTTTGCCCCCAGACTCGAAAAGATTATGGCACATCGCTCCAATTCCAGAAGACACGCGTTCCGTACTGTCTGGACTGGATATGCATATGGCAGACAGGGGTCGGTGTGCCCTGTGATGGACAAGCCGTAGGTATCAAGAATCGGCCGCAATCTGGCAATATCAATAGTGCTGGCGTTTGGCCCTTCGATGGTCAAATCGAGAAAATCGAATCCGGCTTTGCCACAGAACGTCGCCTGGTCGTACACCGATTTTGCCGGGTTGTTCATTAAGCCGATTTTCATGGTTGTTCCTTTTTGCTGCGCCTGTTTTTCGAACCAGTGCCGGTCGGTGCTTCAAAGGGAATTTCTCTGCGACTCATTCAGCCAGTCGATAAATCTTCCTCTTATTTTCTTGAACAGAATCCGCTCGAAAACTTTCCGGTCGTAGAGGAAAAGACAATACCTGATCGTAGTAAAGGGACTGAATGTTTTATCGGGATTTTCTACGATGAAATGTTCTTGAAACTCCCTGACGATGCTGAGATTTTCATTTAAGCATTGATGGAAATCAGACTTTTGAAAACCACTGTGCAGTTTCAGGATATCATTGACAAAGTTATCGACCTTGAAGTCATCGAACTGAAAATCTCTGAAAAAATGGCCGGCGATCCGTAAGAAATTAAATACATTTAGGTTTTTTGTGCTGGTCGGTGTGTCGCCCTTTTTCTCAGTTTCAAGCGTATCTTCGAACGGTTCGGTTATCGGTGTCACAGTTTCTTGCTGCATCAGTTCTATCGTCGCGTTGCGGATCTCCTTGAATTCCCGGTCGGCAAGCTCAAAAAGAGCAGAAAGGATGTTGATCCTGCGCTTCAGGTCAATGGGAATTGATTTTTTGTATTTGATCTTGTGGTCCAGCACACTCCAGGCGTCCTGAATGAGCGATCTGATCTGCACTTCGAAAAAATTGTTGGCAAAAGGTAAGTACTTCGGCAATGACGCCATTTTATCATTGAGGGCCAGGTCCATATGGAGACCTTTGTAGCCGAATAAATCTTCGGTGTTTTCCACCTGGGAGATTTTATCAGTAATGTCGATGATCTTGAAGTGCTCTTGCAGTATCTCCGCCAGCCAACTTATCTGGTCTTCATAGAGGCACACGATTCGGATGCCGATCAGGTCTGAGATATAAGATTTGATCTCGTATGGTTGTTCCTCAGTTTCAAGTCTGTTCTGGTATTTGCGGTGAAATTTTTTGATGCACTCATCTCTATCTTTGACTCGACCTTCTATTCTCGTCACTTCATCCATGCCTGACTTTTTAATTAACGAGTCGATGAGGCGGATATAGGTGTTCTTGGCAGAGAGAAAATGCTTCTGGTTGCTATCGTAATAGTTCCTGAAGGCCTTTGTTTCCTGTTCGAAATCCATAGAGACCATGGGGGGGTCCTCATTCATTGATATTCCATGGCTGTTTGCGTCGCCATTCTCATTGCAGTTCCGTAACATACCTTAAGGCTGAACCCATTTAAACAGAGACAATAGACGGTGACAATACTAATCCTGCAAATTTTACGCAGCAATACCTAGATTTCTCAGTAAAAAGCCGGCAGGAAGGATTGTTTTTCGGGTAAATGAGAAAACTAACCCCATTCCTTTGTAAGGTATGCTAAGCGGTGAACGTGATCATTTCCGCAGTACCAATTGGCATGGATCCTGTTTTATTACGGCATGAACTGACTTCATTCCTTGCGAATCGGAGCCCGTCAAAATTTGCATCTTCAATGGCTCGCATAATAGACTTTTTGTGCCAAGCAAAATGCTGAATCGGTCGGACCGCATATACTGATCGAGGTATTGGCGCGTTTCCCATTCCGAAATCAAGTTGAAGATATTCTCATGTTCGATATCGGAGAAGATTGCATAGCTCAAACACCCCTTCTCCTTACTCGGCTGCTGGAGCAATGCAAGGAGTGTGAGTAAAACCTCTTTTTGCTTTTCCGGAAGAACGTTCATGAATATTCTGATTACGATCATTGTCTTCCTCACCTGATATCTTTAAAATTATCTTCAGTCGCAAGACCCTTACAGCCTCAGCTTCGCCAAGATCACTTCTAGCCCGAATTTATCATGAACATTGTGACAAATTGTCCAATTGCACACACTTGCTTTATGTTGGGCAAAGTCGTATAGAGTTACAAATTTTCACAATGTTCACCAAAGGTCAGTCCATCCGGCATCATTTTTTTCAGTATTTTGGCAATGAATATAGACGACTATGATTCATAGCCAAAAAGTTTGAACCTGACACCGCCTGAACTGATGAGAACTTCGGGCTAGTCATTTCCATGCTTTCCTTTTTTGTCATGTTTGTCGTTTCTGTCATACTGATTGTGCTTGTCGTTTTTTAGTTTATCCTCTTTTTGGAATTGTCGTCCTTGATTCTGATTCTTCCGTTTTTTCTGGACGCCCCAATTATTATTTTTTTCCCAATGCCTATCTTTTTTCCACTGGTTCCAGTTTTTCTGAACTTCATGGTGCTTTCGTCGCTCAGGGTTCCATTGTTGTCCTTTCCAATGATGGTCCCTATAGTCATTTCTCCAATGTTTGGGTACTTGACGATAAAAAGAGGGCTCGCTTTTGTAATAGTACCAACCTGAGTTATAGTCACGTGATCGATACCACCGTCCTTCGTACGGACGCCACCACCAGCCATCGTTGAAAAAAATGTCTACATCAACGTCGGGTGTAACGTAGACATACGTATCGGGCAGCACGACCAACCTCGGTGGTTCCTGAAAGTGGATGACTGGCGGTAGTGGTAGTGAAAAACCTATATTTACATTTACCTCTGCCATCATTGACAGGGGAAATGAAAACATCAATGCCAGCAGTACTGTTCCAAAAAACAGCTTCTTCATTCTGTATCCTCCTCTTGACATAATTGGTATATCCCATGCCTTCTATTAGTACCTTACAAATTGTTTCCTTATTAATTTTACCCAATCTGTCAGAATCCCAGAGAGACGCCAAGTCCATAGTATTCAACTTTGTTGTTGTAAAACTGGCCGTATGGGTCATAGCCATTGTACCACTCAGCCGTGATGCGTATTCGGCGTTGTCCTGGGTTGGGGTAACCGAACTCAAAACCGGCCTTAATGCTGGTGTCGATATCCCAGTCATGTTCCTCCAGACTCTTCATGTCCACTCCGACAATAGGCCTGAACTTCGAGAAAATTGGATGGTCGCCTTGATACTCCAGCCCCCAGTGACCGCTCAACGGCTTAAGATCGTCTGGTTCCTTGTGGATAAGATATTCACCACCACCGTACACTCGTAAGCCACGCCAGTCTAAGGAGTAGATGAGTTCAGTAGCCTCGAAGCTCAGATTAATACGTTCCGGAGGATTATCACCTAAGAGAGTTTCGTCCCCTAAATGTGAGCTTTGGTGGTACACGCGGAAACGGAGAGAATTCATTCCATAACGGTAAGTGAGGGGGAAACCGATGGTGTAATCGGCGTTGATAAGGTCGGCGGACGGCTTGTCCAGATTGAATTGGCCAAAGATACCTGCTTCCAGACTGAGTTGCAGGCCATCCCCTTCTCTAGTGCCAAGGTACTTGAAGAGACCGAATGTTTCTCCGAAGCCGACTGATGCCCTGGTATATTCCAAATCCAAGGACTCGAAGCGGTTGAGACTGACATTGAACTGCGGCTGTTTCGGGTCGGCTATGAGTGGCTGGAACAGGTCGCCTAGAGGAAAAGTTTCCGTGTCATCAGTTATCCCCATAAAGGAGCCAACCTTTTCCGGATTGATGATAGTGGCAGACTTCACCATAATCTTCACGTCCTGAAGACCATCGATTGTGAGCAGTTTTTTGTTTGCTTCTTCCTGGCGTAAGGGGTCCTCTTCGAACAAGGTGATTTTGGCAACCCCGTTTTCGATTTGCAAAATGTAGCTGTCTCTTTCCCAAAGCAGGTCCCGTTCAAGAATGGAAGCGACATACCCAGCGAGAAAATCATCGCCAACCCGGTCTATCGCCATCACGCTTGAAGATGAGTAAAGAAGCATGAATCCGAGAACCACAACGAATAATGTGCCGGTTATTTTGAGTTTGCCCGCTAGACGTAACCACATATACTTTCATCCTTTGCATACTTACCATAATGTAAGATGTAAAATTAAAATTGATGGCGTCGTAAAAACGCTTCATCCGCTTCGTTGCACCCCAAGGGCACTCTTGCCTAAAGGCGCCACAAACTTTTATCATTATAACGTACTATAATACAACGAAATAATTATAATTTTTTGTGATTCTCAGGTAGATCTTTTCGAATTTTGCTCTGTCTTGGTGACCTCGCCCGGCTTTGCCGATTCGCCCATCATGACGATGACCCGGTGTCTTACTAATTCTCGTTCCAGCACGATTATTTTGTCGGTCATGCGCCTGCCGTCCATCTCCAGCCAGATGACGCCGTGCTCACAGCCGGAAGGATTTTCCACCTCGATATCATAGATTGTTTCGCCATGCCGATAGCTGAGACTAAAGCGTGGCCAGGTCGACGGGATAACCGGATCAATCTCCATCAGATTTCCGCGCACCTTGAGGCCGAGGACTTCTTCGGTCCAGGCCCGATACATCCATGCCGCCGCCCCGGTATACCAGGACCAGCCGCCCCGGCCGATCCGTCCGGGCAGCCGGTAGACATCGGCGGCGACCACATAGGGTTCGACACCGTAGTCCCAGACAGCCTTTGCGTCGCGGGCGTGTTCGATCGGATTAAGCAGTCGCAGCAGCTTCACCGCCCGTTCGCCATCGCCTTGACGGGCGATAGCCATGGCCAGCCACAGGGCGGCGTGGGTGTACTGGCCGCCATTCTCGCGCACCCCAGGGGGATACCCCTTGATATAGCCGGGTGAAGGCTCCGAGTGGTCAAAAGGAGGGGTAAAAAGCAGTACTAACCCCTCGCTCTCATGGACGAGATATTGCCAGGCCGACTCCAGAGCCTCTTCTGCCCGGTCGGGATCGGCGGCACCTGACAGCCATGCCCACGACTGGGGCAGGGAATCGATTATCGCCTCGGTGCCCGCGCTCGATCCGAGCGGAGTTCCGTCATCGAAGGTGCCCCGCAAATACCATTCACCGTCCCAGCCAGCCTGCTCAACCTGTTCGATTAAAGTGGTTTTTTTGGCAAGATAGTCCTGGCTCAGAACCGGTTTCTGTATAAGCGTTGCCAGCTCAGCCATTCCCTGTAAACAATCGCAGAGGAACCAGGCCAGCCAGACACTCTCACCTTTTCCTCCTGCACCGACCAGGTTCAGGCCATCATTCCAGTCGCCGGTCCCCATCAAGGGCAGGCCATGAGGGCCGGTTGTCAGGCCGCGATCGACGGCTCGCCGGCAGTGTTCAAAAAGGGTGGCCCGTTCCATGGTAATTTCAGGAGTGGAAAAATGCTCCGGTTGATCATCTGCCAGCAAGTCATCCTTCAGAAAGGGAATCTCTGTCTGCAGGATGTCGCTGTCGCCGGTGGTGCGGACATATTGCGCGACAACATAGGGCAGCCAGAGCAGATCGTCGGAAATACGTGAGCGAATGCCCGCTCCGGCCGGTTCATGCCACCAATGCTGGACATCTCCCTCCAGGAACTGCCGGCTTGCCGCCCGCAGGATCTGGTCACGGGCGATCTCGGGCCTGACGTAGAGAAAGGCCATGACATCCTGTAACTGATCGCGAAAGCCGAAGGCGCCGCCTGACTGATAGAAGGCGGAGCGTCCCCAGAGGCGGCAACTCAGCGACTGGTACTGCAGCCAGCGGTTGATCAACAGGTCGGCAGCCAGTTCTGGAGTGTGTACTTCGATGGTGCCGAGCAGCTCATCCCACCAGGATTTGGTCTCCCGCAGGGCCTCTTCCACCGCATGATTCTCATGGAAGCGCAACACTAGTTTGTTGGCCTCTTCCTTCGACTCTGCCTGCCCCAACATGCAGGTAATGTCTTTTTGCTCGCCCGGGGCCATGGTCAGAGAAATCCGGAGTGCTGCGCAGGGATCCAGTCCGGCTCCGACCTGTCCGGACAGTTTAGTCAGTTCCATAGCCGTGGGTTTGGTCAGCGAACTATTGCGTCCGATGAAGGCGGTGCGATCACCGCTGTATGAATCGGGATCGGGAGTGATGGCTACAAATGCCACCCGATTGCCATATTCGGGGTGGTAACGGTTCGTGACCAGCATAGCCTGGTTCTCGTCGTCCCAGTGGGTTGCAATATGCATCTGTGAGGTCTCGCGGTTCTCGCCCAGGGTCAACTCGACATAATAGGTGATTGACAGACTCCGTCTGGAGGAAGAGGCGTTGATCAGCCGCAGGCGCTGGAGTTTTATGGGAGCACCGCCTTTTTCATCCACTGGAACGAAGACGGTCAATTCCTGCTCGATACCCTGGCTGTTATGCTCAAAGACCGTGTAGCCGGCTCCGTGCCGGGCCCTGTAGGCGGTCTGTTCCCGGATAGGGGCTGACGTCGGAGACCAGTAGTCGCCGGTCTCCTCGTCACGGATATAGAGCACTTCAGTTGCAGGATCGAGCACCGGATCATTGGACCAGCCGGTCAACCGATTGCGCTGGCTGTTGCCATACCAGGTGAAGCCGGAGCCCGTTTCGCTGACCATGGTACCAAAGGTCGGGTTGGCGATAACGTTCACCCAGGGCGCGGGGGTATTGGTACCGGGGCCGAGATAGATCGCGTATTCCCGACCGTCCGGGGTAAAGCCGCCGAGGCTGTTGAAATAGTTCAGCTCCATGAAGGGGAGTGGCGCTGAAGGTTCCGGGCGGCCACGTTTGGTCGGGAGTTTTTTCAGAAGTTGTGGAATTTCCACCGGTACCCCCAATTGCTGGGGAAGGGGGCCGCGTGCCGCCACCAGCACAACGGCGGATGCTGCTTTCAGAAGTTTCTGGTCCTCCACCGGGATTTGCGCCAGGCTCCTCAAAAAGACTGCCCCAGGTTGGTCGGCCACGGTCAAGAGGGTATGGTTTTGTACCAGCTGTTCCAGCCTCTCCTGGAGTGGGCGCTGATAACTCCCTGCCTCCTCGTTGAGGATTATCAGATCAAAAGATAAACCATGCATCCGGAGATAGGTATGGGCCTGAAGCATCTGCCGGACCAGACTGATTTCCCGAGTTTCGCCGATGCTTATGAGGATCATCGGCCGGTCTCCCGAAATCCCGTACTGCCACAATCCGGCTTGACCTTTGTCATTTTCAGCAAGGCGTCTGGCAGAAGCGCGCAGCAGTGCATTGGGGAACAGCAGGTGACCTGCCAGTTGCTGGAAACGACGGGCGTCTTCCGGTTGAATGCGTAGCATTTGTAACTGCTGCTGGGCCGAGTGCCAGGCAAAATCCATGGCCCGCTCGGTGTCATGTGGATCATTGTATTTATCTAGCAGTAATAACACCTGTTCCAGGCTTGCCCCGGCTGCGAGCGTGAGACAGATCTGAACACGCCCACCCGGCGCGAGGCTGATACTTTGCCGCAGGCTAAGAATCGGGTCGAGAACAAAGCCCTGATTGCCGCCGAGCTCCTGCCTTGCACCCATGGGGTTTGCAAGCGTCCGGCCGCGGCCTATAAAACGAGCCCGGTCGGTTTCAAACTGCAACCCTTTTTGCGTCTTGTTTGTGTGGGTCTTTTCCTGCAGGGTCAGACTGTGGGCTATATAGAGGGGCAGATCCTTTTCGCTCCTCGATCGCCGCCAGGCAAGTAGTGCGTTCTGTTTTGGCAGGGCCTCGGTCTGAATGAAGAGTTTATTGAAAGCCGGGTGCTGTAGGTCCGCATTATGTGGCGCCATGGCCAGTTCGACAAAGCTGGTAAGGTTGAGATGGCGGGCTTGACTGGAGTGGTTGACCAGGGTGATCTGTCGTATTTCCACATCATCTTCCGGCGAGACGATGATCTCGGTTGAGCAGGAGATACCGTTATCGGTGCGCTTAAATACTGCTCGATCAAGGGCAAAGTCCACCGAATAGTCATTTACCTTGCCATCAACCGGATGATAGGTCGTTGACCAGAGACGATCGGAATCGACCTCATGGATATAGCAGAAAGTTCCCTGGGTGTCGCAGGTCGGATCGGATCGCCAGCGGGTAAGTTGGCGGCTGCCCCACTGGCTGTAGCCGCCACCGCTGTTGGTGATCATTACCCCATATCGGCCGTTATTGAGCAGCAACGTTCTGGGCAAACTGGTGTGGGGGGTGGTAATGGTTGTTCTTGACGGGGCGACCAGGTCGACAGCCAGGAGTTGCGGTCGACTCTGCCTAATCGAGATGAGATGAATCGGCGGCAGGGTCGGGATGCGTTCCTGGAGCAACGCCTCAAAGGCACGGACCCTTGGGTCGCTATGGAATCGACGCGGGAATGGGTCATTATGGAGGAAGTTGGTTAAAGCCAGGAAGGCCATGCCCTGGTGATGGGCCATATAGGCCTCGATAATTATCCCTTGTTTTAGATTCTTGTTCGAAAGATCGCGGTGTGGCTGCCGACTAAAATCCATTGCTTCGAAATAGCCGTAATCACCTAGTAAATTGAGGTTATTCAGTCTTTCCAAATTCTGCACGACCGCAGCGGGTGCCAGGTTCAGAGCTAGTAGACAGGCATAAGGAGCGACGACAGGCTGTTCATCCATGCCGCGCTTCAGGCTGAGGGCTGGCACGCCGAACGCCTTGTATTGATACGTCTTGTCGCGGTCCAGATCGGCAAAGGCGGACTCGGATATACCCCACGGTACCCCATGGGTGTGACCATAGGCGATCTGGATCGCCACGGCATCTCCGGCCGCCTTGTCGAGAAGCGAGTGAGGGTAGGAGCGCTGGAAGAGCAGTGGCATCAGATATTCGAACATGGTCCCGGTCCAACTGAGCAACACCCGCTTCCGGCCTGCTGCACCGGCTGCTCCATAGGGGCGGCTGAGGGTAAACCAGTGTTCCAGAGGGACATCGCCCCGGGCGATGGATACAAAACTGCCGAGTCGCGATTCGCTGGCCAAAAGGTCGTAGCTGGAGCCATCAAGGCGGTTAGTGGAAACATTATAGCCGATAGCAAACAGCTTGCGTTTGGCATCGTAAAGAAAACGCATGTCCGTCCCGGATGCCAGGGCAGGGATGTCTTGCATCAATTGTTCGGCTCTCGCCAGGGTTTCTCCGGCCAGCCATTGTGCTGTGGCGAAGGCATCTATAAGGCGATCGAGCCAGGCCGTGAGCGTTGGGCAGGTTTCCGGAGACTTTTGCCGAATTTCTTTAAGAAGCAGGAACGAGTCGATTTTGCCCTGCGCCAGCAGGGTGAGCGAGGGTGCTCGGGACAGGTCACAGTCGATGGCCGATAAGGCAACCTCACCCAGTGGGGCAAGTTCTGCCGCCGATTTTTCATTAAGGATGAGGACCCAGGCAAGATAACGCTCCGCAATTGTTTTCCAGGCGGTTGCCTGGTCTTCCAGTTCTTTTGCCCAGGGGGTGGTTGTCGCGGAGGTGACAAGAGGCTCGATGTCGATCGCCATCCGGTCGACACGGTGCAGCAGATCGACCAGGGAGGACGGGGCAGCATGCCAGTCGGCCAGCAGTGTGTCAAGGGTATGGTGACTAAAATCGATCAGCCCTTCCCGGATGGCAACCTGCTTCAATACTTCGCCGGTGTCTACCATGCCGGCAAAAGCCTTGCCGTCAATAAGCGGATCCCGTACCAGCTCGTCGAGACCCTGACGCAAGGCCCACAGGGCGCCCAACAGGTTGCCGCTGTCGACCGTGGAGACATAACGGGGTTCTAAGGGAGCCAGCGTCTCTATATCGTACCAATTGAGAAGATGTCCCTGATACCGATCGAGGCGGCCGATTGTTGTCATGGTGCTGATCAATCGTCTCAAGACCTGGTCAATTGTCTGGTAACCGCAATCATAGGCCCCCATGGTACTGGCCATATAGAGGCCGATATTGGTCGGACTTGTCCGCATGGCCAGACGGTCCTGATGGGCAACCTGGTAATTGTCCGGCGGCAGCCACGAGGTGTTGTCACTGACAAATGCCGAGAAAAAGTGCCAGGTCCGGCGAGCAACCTGCCTGAGCAGGCGGCGGTCCGCCTCTGCCAGCGGGCGGTCGCTTTTCTGTTCTATCGGTCCCCGGTTGAGAAGCCAGCCGATCAAGGGAGAGGAAAACCAAAGGGCGAGCCAGGGGGCGGCAAGTGGCAGGCTCTTTGGCATAATCAATAACAGGGTCCAGGTCACTATGATACTGAAAATACTTGTCAAAGTCAGTTCGGCAACGAAGAGCCACTGCCGCGGTGCGCCATTTTTTTGTCCATTTCCCCTCAAACTGATCGCCTGGGCCGTCCACTGCAGCAGACGGCGCCTGGAAATCAACCGCCGATAACCGACCCGGGTAATAGCATCGAGGGCTACCACTGCCTGGTGGGGCATGAGAGCCGCGTCGGTCATTGCCCGCAGAATGTCGTGGCCCAGCTTGCCGAGGTCAAAATATTTCAATCCTTTTATTGTGGTGGCCATGGTCAAGGGCTGGGCCAGAGGATGGAAGATAAGTTGCAGGCCGATCAGCAGCGTGGCACACGCACCCATGTGTGGGGAAATGAGCCAGGATGCCAGCAGCAGCGCCATACTGGTAACCGGCAGCAGGCTGCGGCGCAGATTGTCGATAATCTTCCAGCGATTCAAAGGCGAGAGTGGATTTGGACTCCGGCCGCCGGCGGCCAAAGGCACACGGGGGAAAATCCATCCGGCGATCTGCCAGTCCCCGCGAATCCAGCGATGGGCCCGCTTGGCATAGCTGTGATACCCTTGGGGAAAGTCATCAAAAAGCTCTATGTCGCTGGCCAGTCCCACCCGAACATGGGCTCCTTCGATCAGGTCGTGGCTCAATATCCAGTTTTCCGGAAATCGTCCCGAGAGAATCCGGCTGAAAGCGCGCACATCGTAGATGCCTTTACCCTGGTACGAGCCCTCTCCGCTAAGGTCCTGGTAGACATCGGATACAGCCTCGGTATAGGGGTCGATACCGACGGCGTCGGCGAAGAGGCGGCTAAATGTCGAACCACTTGTGCTGGTAAGCGTTGGGCTCACCCGCGGTTGGATGATGGTGTAAGAGCCGGCGGCGATGCGTCCTGTCTCGTCGAAACGTGGCTGATTAAGGGGGTGTGCCAGGGTCTCGACCATCCTGCGTGCGGTGGCGTGCGGTAACTGCGTGTCACTGTCCAGGGTGATGATAAATCGGACTATTTTCAGGTAATCCGGATTCCCCACATAGACGAAAGACGGCGCATCCTCGGGTCGTGTGCCTTCGATAAAACGGTTCAATTCCTCCAGTTTGCCGCGTTTTCGTTCCCAACCGATGAATTTTTGTTCGGAATCGCTCCAGGTGCGCTCGCGATGAAAGAGGAAGAAGCGCTCGCTCCCGTGACGCCGGTTAAGGGCTTCAATGCTCTCTCTTGTCTCGGTCAGCAGGAAGATGTCGTCCTCAAGGGAAAGTGAGTCGGCATCGACATAATCGGAGAACAGGCTGAAAAAAAGATTTGTTTCCTTATTCGCCAGATAGCGGATTTCCAGCTTCTCTACCTCGGATTGAATCGTCTTGCTGTCGATCAGCATCATCGGTACGACCACCAGGGTGCGAAAACTATCGGGAATTCCTGAATCGGAGAAATCCATTTTGGCTAAGGGCCGGGGCGGCAGAATACGAGTGATCAGGTAATGTACCACTTCGATTGCCAGCTGGCTGAGTGGAATCAGCAGGAGCAATATCAATCCGAAAAAGATGGTGGGGGACCTTCCGGCCGGACCGGAACCGGGATGCAGGGCGAAGTTGATGACCAGAAAGAGTAATAAAGTAAAGAAAAAACCAATGCCGAGAAAATAGACGGCGGTGTGATGAGCAAAGATCCATGCTGAAAAACGCTCACGGTGTGCTTCTTTAAAGGAGAGAAGCTGTGCCAGGTCGGCCCTTCCTTCTCCGATCAACCAGGCTCCGACGTGACTCCGACGTTCAACACCGGTTTTTGCTCCCTCGGCCTGTTTGGCCAGCTTGATGACCTCCCCGGCAATCTCTTCCTCGGAGCGGACGGCATTAAAAGCGATTTCTTCAACCGCCCTTCGACAGCGGTCTCGAGTGGCGAAATCCATATTGGGATAGACGCCGGAGGGGTCCGTTCGTAATATCTGTTCAACTCGACTGAGTTTTTCAAAGATCTCCCGCCAGTCCAGGAGACCCAGGTGACGCAGACTGGTAAAGGCATTGCCGCAGGTTAACTGATCTCTGGTCTGGCGGTTCAGTTCACGCAGGTTAAGATCATGAAAGGGGGCTTTCAGTGTTCGCTCGAGCCAGTTCTGGACCGGAGACAATGCAGCCGCCTCATCATAGAGCAGGCCGATCAATTGCACGCCGAAGTAGGGGCTGGGATTGGTCTCTGCCAGGGTAAGCTCGGAGAGAAAGGAAAAGAGCTGGTTGGAATCACGACGATTAGCGGTGATGAGCCTGTTTGCCCAGAAGTCGGCCAACTGCCGATCGCGAAGATCGGCCAGGGCAGTGAAGGCCAGACTCTGAATGCTTTCAATAAGGGCGATACGCAGCATCTGGGGAATCGCCCAGAGCTCTCCGATGGTGAGCGTTCGCACTGATTGATGGCTATCGAGAAAGGCAAGAATATTTTCCCGATCCAGACGCAAATCCAAATGGCTGACAAGATTTTTGGCCAGATCGTAGATGCACGGTAATCCCCGATAGGGGTCGGAGGCCAGACTCGGCAGTTGTTGGAAAAAGCGCCGAGGGAGGTTGAGCAGCACATCGCGGACGTTTTCTTCAAGAATGTACTCGTTATCAAGGATCCAGTCGGCTGCGGGTGTGGCTTTTTGTTCAAGGCGGCTTGCTGCGCTGAGATCGACGCATCCCTGACGAAGCCACTTCCTTGTTTGCTTGATACGTTTGAGCAATCCGGTGTTAGGTGAAGGATTCAGGTCCACCTCTTGTTCACCGGCATGGCGCCTGGCGTGTTCCTGGATCTGGGTATGGGAGAGTATTTCTTTCTGCGTCCTGGCTTCCAGGCGACGTTCACGTTTGTCAGACAGGACAAAAAGCGCAGGAGGAGTATTATCGCTTTCTCGTAAAATTGCCATCGGTACCGGTAACAAATCGACTGGCACATTGATAATAAGGACGGATTCTCCGGACACGAGCCAGCGGGCATGATTGTTCAAAATTGTGCGGGTGACGCCAAATCTTTCACGTCGGAACAGGGCGAGAACCGCCAGTCCGCCGCCGACGGCACATAGCAGGACAACTACAGCAGAAAGAGCGATATCCAAGGTTGAAAGCAACTGCAACCAGTGCAGACAAAGGCAGATAATGGTGCCAAATGCCCCGGAAAGCAGGGCCGCAAAACCTGCCCTTATGACCAGACGCCGCAAAAAAGGATCCACTGTTTGAGTGACTCCATCTGCACTTTTGTGGATCAGGGCAGAGGCTTTAAATCCTTTTCGTGCCAGTTCCAGAAGGGCTTTTCGAGCGCCATCCTGTTTTGCATAATACCCTGTAATAATAGTGAGGCTCAAATTCTGTCCTTCCTTTTTTTGCGTTTCCCATATGGCCAGTCAACAGGAATGTTCACCTGATGGAAAGAGTTCAGGCTGTAACCTGGTCGGGGGAGGGGCAAGCCGTGAGATTCGGCTCGTTCCTGTGTGGTCTCGATATTTTCGTTGTGGTTTTGATCTTGCTCTTCTGAAGTTTTTTCCGCCGTTACCTCGAGGGACCAACAGTAACGATTTTTCCTTTATCTACCATACCGAAGCAAGCGCTGTGCCAGGTTTTCTTTTCCTGTGCTGGTAGGTCTATGCTTTTGATATTGCAAGATAATAAAGAGTAAAGCATGAATGCCGCATGTCGATTTGCCCATGCCGTAACGGTCATATATAACCAATGGCCATATATGACCGCAGCCCGGTTTATCTCCGGTACCTGAAAAAGGGGTACAATGAGCGGTCCCACAAAGGGAGTAGTAGAGTAAATTAATGTGTCAGAAAGGAGATGCGTCAGATCATTCAGGACAGTTCGCCGCTCCGAGAAGATTTTACGCACGCGTTGATGGGCCTCTTCGATAAACCATGTGATCTCTTCGTCAATTTGGGCGGATTTTGCCTCGCTGTAATTTCATATATTTTGCTTGTAAGAGCAGCCTGAAAACAACGGACGTAAAACTTTTTATTGACTCACTTCCGGGTATCGCCATGATGCGCTGAACATGTGAGCGGGTTGTTCGATAGCCCTGTCTCATCCCGCCAGTGTTTTACTCCTTACTGAAGATTCATTTCGTCAATGAGCTTGTAAGCGCAAAGGCACCATGTATTCCATCAATCACCATCTGGGTCCCAATTACCGCAAGAATCAAACCCATCATACGAGTAATTGCTCCTAATGCGCTGGCACCGATGAATGCCACAAACTTCTCACCGAAGACAAAACATACGTATGTTATTGCACAAAGAAGAGCGAACACTGCAATAGTGACTCCCATATTGATAAAACCACCCGCTGAAAAATTCATCGCAGTTGCAATAGTGCCCGGGCCTGCGAGAATCGGTATAGCCAGGGGAGATACCGAGACACTGAGTGCCGCTGATCTTGCCCCCTGCTTGTCCTTTTCGCTTGGGTGATTCACTTTTGAAAAATCACCCTGCAACATGTGAAAACCTATTAGAAAAACAAGCAGACCTCCGGTAATGCGAAAAGCAGGCAGGGTAATGCCAAACAATTCGAAGATCACCTTTCCAGCAAAGGAAAAAACAACAACAATCAGGAATGCCAACATCAGCGATGTTAATGCCACGGCACCCTTCGTCTGTTTATCCTCATCATGCGTAAGGCTCAGAAAAATAGGGATGTTAGCGATGGGATTCATTATAGCAAAAAACCCCATAAAGACAGTCAGTGCATGCACCAGTATATTTTCCATTTTCAGCTTTTAACCTCGTCTCTTGACTAGAGTACCTGAGAGAAGGGGACAACTATGGAGCAGCCCCTCGCAAGCCCTTACGCGTGGTTTTTCAGCATAAGGCTTCTCATTATTGTTGACACTTCTAACTTGCAAAACTAATGCCTAGTTCATTGCACAGATGAGGTGAACAGATCTTATACAGGAAATCCCTGCTTTTCATTATCGTATAGCCCGACGAAATTACCGAATCTAAGATTCGCTCTGCGTTTGCATGTTCTCAAGCAGAGGTCACATATAACCAATGGTTACATATGACCGTTCCGTATGCGCCTTCCGGTACCTGCTTGGTAAGCATTTTTCGAAATTATTCTCTCAATAAATCAGGAATATGGGTGTCAAGAAGACAAATTTACTCCCTCTGGTATAAAGTTTGAATAACTGACGAGTAGAGAATCATAATGCCGCTGCAGAATTCATTCGAATGGGGATCTTGATGTTAAAAAACGTGAAGCCAAAAGAAGTCTTTAATTATTTTGAAGAACTGTGTGCAATTCCAAGATGTTCAGGTGACGAAAAGCAGGTGAGCGATTATCTGGTCAATTTTGCGAAAAAAAGAAAGTTTAAAGTCTTTCAAGATAAAGCTCTAAACGTCATCATCAAAAAACCCGGAACTGCAGGATATGAAAAATCACCTGCGGTAATTATTCAGGGACATATGGACATGGTCTGTGGCAAATCCAAAAACTCCACTCACGATTTCACCAAGGATCCGATATCCTTAAAGATCGATGGAGATTTCCTGCGTGCTGATGGCACAACACTAGGCGCGGATAACGGCATAGGGGTAGCGTATGGCCTGGCTCTATTGGATTCCAAAGACATCCCCCACCCACCTATCGAGTTGCTCGTAACAACCAACGAAGAGACCGGTATGTATGGTGCAGCTTCGCTTAAAACAGATCATCTCACTGGTAAAACGCTTCTGAATATCGATGCCGAGGAGGAGGGAGTTTTCTTAGTC
>CBDTUM010000039.1:0-33651 GCA_965363495.1 uncultured Desulfopila sp. | reverse complement strand
TGAAAGGCGGACATTCAGGTCTGGAGATTGTCGAACAAAGAGCAAATGCCATCAAGCTTCTGGGCAGAATACTGGACTCGACCAGGAAAGCAGGTGACTTCCATATTTCAGCAATCTCAGGAGGTTCTGATCACAATGCCATCGCCAAAGAAGCGCAAGTGATCGTTGCCGCCAGTGTCTCTGTGCTCAAAAAGATTAAGGCCATTGTAAGAGATTTCTCCAAGGAATTAAAAAAAGAATTCATATCTGCGGATCCGGATCTGCGGGTGGCTGTTGCTTCCGTCGATAAAGTTGCCACATACCTTGGCAGGGGGGCTACAGAGAAGCTTATTGACTTTCTGTTGATTGCTCCTAATGGCGTTCAGTCCATGAGTCCCGATCTGGAAAATCTCGTTGAAAGCAGCCTGAATTTTGGCGTGCTCGAACAATCGGGAAAATCCATCAAAATCACTATTTCCATAAGGAGTTCTGTCAATTCTATCCGGGAAGAGATCACCCGTGGGCTTGAAGTCTTGGCGAAGAGGGTAGGCGCGAAGACCTCCCGAACAGGGGAGTATCCCGCCTGGAATTACCAGGTGAAATCAAAGATACGGGAGTTGTGCGTCAGTGTTTACAAAGATGTCTCCGGCAGCGATGCATCTGTACAGGCCATTCATGCAGGACTTGAATGCGGCCTGCTTAAGGAAAAACTGCCGAAGACTGATATGATAAGCTTTGGGCCGAACCTTTACAATGTCCACACGCCGGATGAGCATCTCAGTATGCGCTCGGTAGCCAATATGTGGGCATTCTTGCAGGCGATCCTCATAAAATTAAAATAGTGAGACACGGGAGGTGAATCATGGCTAAAGCGAAGTCTGGGGTTAAAAAACACGAACTTTCTCAGGACGCCTACGGCGGAAAGCCAGGAAGCGAATATGTGCCATATATTCCGACGACAGAGGCCATGCCGGAACTGACCGGATATTCCATCATTATCGGCGTCCTTTTTGCCCTTATATTCGCCGCTGCAAATACCTACCTCGGGCTCAAGGTCGGTCTTACTATCTCCGCAGGCATACCCGGCGCAATTCTCGCCACAGGCCTTCTGAAAGGGCTTTTCAGAAGGAACAATATATTGGAAGCGAACATGGTCGCATCTCTTGCCGCCATGGGCGAGTCCATTGCCGGTGGCATCATCTTTGTGCTTCCGGCACTGATACTTCTTGGTTTTGGTCTGAGCATCATGACGGTTGTCATCGTGACTGTCGTCGGCGGACTGATGGGCGTTTTTTTTATCACCCCGGTAAGAAGATATCTTATTGTCGAGGAGCATGGCAATCTCATATATCCCGAATCGATGGCGGCGGCCGAGGTACTTGTTACCGGAAGCGAAGGCGGCAGTGGATTCAGGACCGTCCTGCTCGGCATGGGAGTTGGCGCCGTTTACAAGATATTTTCCGGCGGATTCAGATTCTGGGCCGAGAATGCTTCGTATACCATACAGTCCTATCAGGGGACCATGATAGGCGTAAATACCGTTGCTTCGCTCATGGGTGTCGGCTTCATCGTCGGCACAAAAACCTCCATCCTGATGTTTGGCGGCTCCGTTATTGCATGGCTTGCTCTTATTCCCTTAATTAAATTTTTCGGCGCCGGGATGACGGAGCCCCTCTTCCCTTCAACAGTGCCGATTGCAGAAATGGGACCATTTGACGTGTGGTCCAGTTACATACGATATATCGGTGCCGGTGCCGTTGCCACCGGTGGCTTCATATCGCTCATTAAGTCCCTTCCCACCATCGTAAACAGCTTCAAACAGGCAATTGGCGGAATGGGCAAAGGTGAAACCGAAAGTGTGCGCAGGATGGATCTCGAATCACCCCTCACCTGGGTCATTGCGGCGGCAGTGTTGGGCTTTTTGTTGACCTGGTTCGTGCCAATTATAGGAGGAGGCTTCGTCGGCTCTCTTCTTGCTGTGTTCTTCAGTTTCTTTTTTGCGGTCGTATCGGGCAGAATGGTCGGCCTGGTCGGCGCTTCCAACAATCCCGTATCCGGCATGACCATTGCGACACTTCTTGTCGTCACTACAGTCCTGAAGCTTCTGGGCAATACCGGTGATCTTGGGATCAAAACCGCACTTATGGTTGGCGGCGTCGTTTGCGTGGCCATCGCCGTAGCGGGTGGCACAGCACAAAGTCTTAAGACGACCTTTATCATAGGTGGTACTCCCAGGAAAGTTCAGCTGGGCATGTTTGCCGCTCTTTCACTTGCCTCTGTTGCTGCGGCAGGCACCTTGATTTTGTTGAACTCGGCATACGGAATCGGCGACGTTGCTGTTCCTGCACCACAGGCAACGCTTATGAAGATGATTGTTGAAGGTATCATGATGGCTCAACTTCCGTGGACACTGGTATTTATTGGTGTGGCACTGGCAGTATTCTGTTTCATGGCAAAAATACCAATCCTTGCAGTTGCCCTTGGCATTTACCTTCCCATAGGTTTGACTGCTGCAATATTTGCCGGCGGCATCGTTAGAGATCTTGTGGAGAGAAGAATGAAACCCGCAGCCAAGGAAGAGGACGCTGAAGATGAAAAAACGGTTGAAAAGGGAAAAAATATTGAATTGGACAAGGCAATTGAAAGGGGAATATTGCTTGCGTCGGGACTTGTAGCCGGAGACGCCTTGATCGGCATTGTCATTGGCATCTTCGCCGCCATTGGGACAGATATAGCCTTTGGACTTAAGCTCTTTCCTGTTATTGCAGGGAGCAACCTGGCAGCATTTGTCATGTTCCTGTTGCTGGCAATCTGGATGTATATCTATTCCACCCGAAAGGATCGATCAAAGTGACACAACAAAACTGTGGGAAGGATAAATATAACTTTGTCCTCTATATTCCCGAAATCATGCACCAGGAATTCAGAGTGACCGATGCGGGCAAGGTCATTCTGGATTTTAAAATAAATCCGGTAAAAAAGCTGCTTGGCAGGCTCGTCAACAGAGAACCTGTTGCAGACATTGAGTTGGACGAGCTTTCTTCTGCAGTATGGCTCAGTATGGATGGAACGCGAAGCATCCTGGATATAGCCCGCATCCAAAGCAAAAAAACCGGAGACGACATAGACGAGGCTGTGAGAAGAATCGTCAAGTTTGTGCGATATATTGCCAATAGAGGCTGGATCAAATTTAAACTGGCCGAGGCCAGGCCAAAATGACGGCTTGCCCTTCTTTTTACAAATTCGGGTTGAAAAAATAACTTTGCCATAAACAGAGGTGCACAATGATACTTGCGGGTGACATCGGCGGAACCAAAACAGCATTAGGGATATACTCATCTGAAAAAGGTATGGGGACGCCTCTTGCCCGGGAAACATTTGCAAGTGCAAATTATGCCTGTCTTGAGGATATTGTAGCTGAGTTTCGCTTGAAGTTTGATTTTGAAATTGAAAAAGCTGCTTTCGGAGTAGCCGGCCCGGTTTCGGGAGGAAAGGCGGTAATCCGGAATTACCCTGCTGCAGGTTGCCGCCAATCCTTATGTATCTATTTTAGGGAAACCTCAAACAGCTTCCAGCCGTCTTAACCTTACCCAGGCCTTTAATTCCCTGGGAACCACTGTCGCTCCCTATTTTGGATCATTGCTGATTTTATCCGTCGCAGTAAAGAGTGCTTCGGAATTGTCGCAACTTTCAAGCTCGGAGCTGAACATTTACCAGTTGGCAGAGTCTGCGGCCGTTCAGGTCCCCTATCTGGGCTTGGCAGCAGCCCTGTTTGTGTTGGCCGGGATAACTGCTATGCTCAAACTTCCGGTTATCAAGGACAACGAAGACGATGCTGAAACCGGCAATTTTCATGAATTTGATCGATTGCACAAAAGCGCCTGGGGCTACCAACACCTGGTGCTTGGCGCTCTCGGGATTTTTGTGTATGTAGGTGCAGAAGTCGCTATTGGCAGTTTTCTGGTTAATTTCCTCGGTGAAAAAAATATCGTCGGCATGTCGGCATTTGAAGCAGGCCATTATGTCTCATTTTACTGGGGAGGCGCCATGGTTGGCCGCTTTATTGGGTCTGCGCTGATGAGGAAGCTGAACCCCGGGAAATTACTGAGTTTCAATGCCGCTGTTGCTGGAGTGCTGGTTGTTATTACCATGCTGTTCGATGGAAGAATCGCCATGTGGTCAATTCTATCTATCGGTCTATTTAATTCGATTATGTTCCCGACGATTTTTTCTCTGGCTCTCCGCGGTCTGGGTAAGCATACCAGCCAGGGGTCTGGTATTTTATGTATGGCAATTGTGGGAGGAGCGCTCATTCCCTTATTTCAGGGAGCTCTTGCCGATAGTATTGGGATACACCATGCATTCGTATTACCGGTATTCTGTTATATTTATATCGCATATTATGGTGTCAAGGGATCTGTTCCGGAATTTGTTAAAGCAGCAGGGGTGTAGTAAAGTGGAAGGAAGTGAAAAATTTTGTAATACCAAAATTTACCCTCACCAGTCTTATGGTGACAAGTATCTATCATCGCCAGAGGCTGCTTGGAATGAAAATATCCACAATCCAGCAAGAAGTGCAAAAGAGAGCCTGATATATGTACGACCTGCTCATTTATCCGAAATTTCCAGAAACATATTGGTCTCTCATATATAATATTCCAATATTATTGGCTTAAATGTGTTCTTGTCGTTATCTGGCCTGTTCACCGCTGCCGTTCTGTTGCCAGAAGAGTTGTGAAAAACGGAATCCCATTTGCCCCGGAGTTAGAGAAGTTACGATCTCAGTCTGAAACACCTACATTCACAAGGAGTCTCTCATGAATAAACGATTTTTGGTAGTATCCGCCCTGGTCGGCGCCCTATCTCTGCAAACCTGCTTTGCATTGGCAGCGACCGCTACAGATAAATCTGCGTTGACCACCACCTTTCCAACAACAGGCCAGGAAACCACTCAATCAGACGATCAGGGACAAATCTACGGCGTCCAGTTGATGACTCCACAGGAACGCACTGAATTTGGCGCCAGAATGTCTGCTGCAAAATCTCTTGAAGAGCGGGAAAAAATCCGCAACGAAAATCACAAGGCTATGCAGAAACGCGCAGAATCTCAAGGCCTTACTCTGCACGATCAGCCTCCTGCCGGTAAGCGAGGTATGGGCCAGGGTAGGGGTATGATGAACTCGGATGGCAATATGATGAATCAGGGCAGTGGTAGTATGGGCCGTGGGGGTGATATGGGGTCCGGAGACCAAGGCAGTCAATGATTGGAGCAGCGATTCCTTACTTGCGTTAGAAATCTCACGAACGAGGTTAAAATCCCTGAAATCATGGAAAAGAGTATCACGGCAGTGAGACTCTTTTCTGAAACGGCAGGTCGAGTGTCGGGAGTGCACCTTCACGACCTGCGAATCTTTTTGTAATAGCCGGATCAAGGCGACCTCGATCTTCGGTGTCCACTGTTTTCGCAAGAAAAACCATCGCCGTTCAAACCACGCACATCGCCCGCGGCCTGAGCCAAAGCTTCTCGCTGATGCGATTCACAAGATACCTCAATCGATCGCCTATTATTTCCCCTCTTGGTAATTGGGTCTGATTCTCCTCAAGCGATCATTTTGCCGATTAAGTGCACGAATTTGACGCACGCAGCTGGGACAAATAGCAGTTATTTTAACAAATAAATCAAAAATCTTTTTATCAGTAGCTTTAGCAAAGTGCATTTTTCTTTCCATCGAGGTCTGAACCAATCTTCGATTGCATACGAGAAAACTTTCTTGCAGCTTCAATTCGTCATGGTTGTGCATGGAGTATCTCCTGGATGTCACCGGACCCCTGATTCGATGGCGGTTGACAAGACGTGCTATCGAGTGAGAATGGTGCTTTTCTTTGAATTCTACGCTCTCGTCAAATACAGCACCTGACGGGGATGATCTGACACGGAAGCGATTTAAAACCATCATTACCTGCAAGAAAAAATTATGGTCGTATGCGACCTTTGGTTGCATGTGACCCTTTTTGTGCGGCTGATAAGAACAGCAATGTCATCGCTCATTCTGCAATTTATCCTTATATATTAGAGTGATAGTTGCTACAGGACGGTGGTTTTCTCGACTGGCATGAGAATTGAATAATGAAGTGTATCATGGGTTCAGCGAATTTAAGCCTGAAGATAAATAAACAGGAGTCAGGGCGCCCTCGACACTGCTCAAGCGTTTTTTGTTGAACCGTTCTGCTAACGATATGAAGTTTGTAAAAATCACGGAAAACTATCAACCCTCAGGGGGAAGGAGAGACGCATTGCTGAAAAGATGAAGTGATTGAGAGCTGAGTTTTTCTTTGGCAGTATTTGCCACATTGGCTTTGGAGGATCACTGATCCGGTAAGAAACCATAACATTACAAAGGAGTACGGAAATGAAAAAAATATCAACATTATTAGTTGTCGCTTTAATTTTTGGGATATCGTCTTTTGCTGCTGCAGCCGAGGATTATTCCAGCACCATAAATCTGTTTAAAGACTCACCGGTCCCGGCAAAATTCTTCAAGACCGCATATGGTTATGCCGTCTTTCCAACCATTGGTAAGGCCGGTTTTGTAGTCGGTGGTTCCTACGGGGTAGGGCAGGTATATCGTGGTGGCAAGGCGACTGGGAAATCGTCGGTTATCGAAGGGTCAATCGGCTTTCAGGCGGGAGGTAAGGCATTTAGTGAGATAATCTTCTTTCAGGACAAAAGAGCCTACAATGAATTCATCAGTGGTAATTTTGAATTCGACGCCACCGCTCAAGCAATCGTTGTAACGGCTGGAGTCGCAGCCCAGGGCGGAACCTCGGGGGTCAGCGCTGGTGCGAGTGCCGGGCCTAAGTCTGATGTCCAGGCCGACACCAAATATTACAAAGGAACGGTTACTTTCGTGCATGCTATGGGCGGCCTTATGTATGAGCTTTCCATCGGAGGGCAAAAATTCACCTATGAACCTTTCTGATGCCTGAGAGAGGCTTACACACGGTTTAATGAGACACCTCCTGGCTCATTGCATCTCTCAGGAGAGTGCAAACCAACCGAACAACGAATTGAGATGGTAAAAGCCAGGGGGAAATGATATAGAGCGAGAGCAAACCGGCAACTGCCGTCGGCTCTCTTTTGCGGTACATCTGTCTTCTCCCCTCAAAAAAAAGCACCCGAGATTCCGATCACAGGTCATAAATGACCACATGGTCATTTATGACCTGTGGTCGATGGCAATGAGTTCTTATCGAGAATCTGGATTACAGGCAATTTCCCACAATAAAGTAAGGTGATAGGAGAATATTTTTTGCGAAAGCACCGCTTGGCACAAAGCTTGCTTTGCACAGACTTGAACCGGCCACCGCCAGGGAGTTGTAGGGTGGTGGCCGATCAGAATGTTGAAATGTTCCGGAAAAATCCTTGGCCGCCTCTTGTTAAATCGGTCATTGATTCCCTTACATGAACGCGTAAGCGTTCACCAGCACCGAATCTGTTTTGTCTTCGGCCTTTAAATGTAACACTCGTACAATTTAAAGACCTCATCCGCGCATATTCAGCACTGGTAAACGCTTATAGTCCTGAGGTTATGCAGGATTTTTGTTTTCGTTTTAATGTATGCACGCACTGCATTTATTGATAAATAATCCTAGGGGAACTATGGGAAAGTTGTGTTTATTGTGGATTGTCCTGGGCTTACTAAGCTTAGTACTTGGCTTAGTTGTATATATGGATCTTGTAGTAAAGAGCCCCATATCTGAACCAGTCGTCATGCTTTGTTTTGGAATTTGTTTAGTTGTTGCTTCCCAATTACGGTTTAGCAAGGAAAACCAGTAATTCGATAGTACAGGCATGTTTTTTTTAGCTGCTCCCAAAATAAATTTTCTTGCCATGTCCGAAAGGGAAGTGGTCGTCGGTAGGCATTGTAGCCCGTCGCAAGCCATACAGCAGCAGAATTTCGTTGTCTGTATCGGCGACCGAAAGGACCGCTTCCGACTACATAGCCGAACATCCGGTCATAACTGCTGCAATGCCTTTGGATATCGCTATCTGGTAATTTCCGGCCAGGGATGCGTAGATAACTTTTTTAGAAGGGGGTCATCACGTCTTCATTTTCAGTTTTTTGTCTCCGGTCAATGTTTCGGATTTACGCCCCAGTTCTACAATGACCTGGGCTCCAAGCAGCAGGATTATCGCGACAACCTCAATGCTAATAAGAGCTACCACCGTTATGGCAATGGAACCGTAAATGATATTAACCATGGATACAGTCGCGTAATACCAGATCAGCACTCGGCGGGTGATCTCCCACAAAACCGTTGCGGTCAGTCCCCCGATGAGCGCGTGACGAAACTTGACCCGCACCACGGGCATCACCAGATAGATAGAGGTGAGTACCAACACTTCGCCGACTATTCCCAGGAGAGACAATGCCACTCCGGTTGTACCTCCAAGGTTTAAGCTCCAACCGAGGATTATCAGATGTTTGCTTTCCAGGGTCTTAATTGTACCCACAATAAATGACACCAGTACAATACCGAGCCCCATCAAAAAGATATACACATATGGAATAATTACGGAAATGAAGAATTTACGCCGAATAATCCTGTCCTGCTGGTAAAAGATCACCGACATGGCGTTCTCAAGCATGGAAAAGGCTGCAGAGCTGAAAAACAACATGACAAAAAAGCCGATGGTTCCGACCACTTTTCGGTGTTCAAGGAATGCTTGCGCCTCTTGGGTCAAGGTTGCCGCGTAACCGGGGACTGCCATGTTCAGGTAGGTTGACAAGGTGAGAATCAACTGCTGTTCTTCTACGAATTGTGTGAGCACCACCAGGGCAAGTATGGACAAGGGCACGATTGACAACAAGGTATAATAGGCGACAGCGCCGGCGAGCAGGAGTCCCTTGTTGGAGATAAAACCACGACTCACCCGCAGCAGGAAACGGAGGAAACGAGTTATAAATTGATAGGTATTTTGTCGTCTGTTCATGATTGGATAAGAATCTCACTTTAAATCGACAGAATTTTGTACGGCCCGGTTTCCTATCTACTTGTAGGCGTGCTCCCGGCCAGACATGCCTCTTCCAGGAGAGGTCTTATGACTTCCGGATCAAGTTCGTCTCTTGGAAGCACCTGGCGAAGTTTGGCATTCAAACACAGGTCGGCAGGGACCGACAGGACTTGGGGCAGTATGGCGTGCCGGACCCGGTCAGAAAGCGAATCAAGGGGGCATGGTGCTGATAAATCGAGCTATAGGCAGATTCCGCCTCACGCAGAGTCGGCCCCATGATGATGTTCAGTACTTTTTGCCGCTCATCGCTTAATAATGAGGTCAGAGAGTAGGATGCAGGGGGCTCGCCAGGCCCGGTTCCAACCATGATTGTCGCCGCACTTCACCCCTGTGCCACGCAACCTCGCGGCACGTACAGCGCTTCGGCATCGAAGACCTTCGCCGCCGTTATTAAGCTGAATCTGTTATCCTTCGCAAGCCGTCCGGCATCTCCTTCATGGCCCAAGTCATCAAGGCGACTATAGGGAGAAGCCGGGGTGGTGAGCTGAATCGAGGTCGCAGGCTATATTCTGCGGCCTTGTACCAGTCGAACCAGAATCATGATGATTGCAATGACTAAAAGGATATGAATGAATCCGCCGATAGTGTACGAAGAGACCAGACCTAGGAGCCAGAGGACGATAAGGATAATTGCAATTGTTCCGAGCATGATAGAACTCCTTTTTGTATGATGGAAATTATGAGGGACACCTCCATATCGGTCTACACTAAGCTGAAAATTCCAATTTTCGCCGATAAGAAGATGGCCTGGAGGTGCAGTACAGGGATAATGGTGCACTGTCTTTACCCTGTGTGTATCAAATATTGTGCCAAGTTAAAGAACATCGCAAGTAACCCTGTAATGATTTGTTCTCATTTGATAATGTGTGAAAAATTAGAAGATTGGTCGTCATTCGCGGGCTCCCGAGAGTGGTCATATATGCTCGATGGTTATATTTGACCAATCCCGGGATGGGGAGTGTCGCTTTTTGCTCATTTGGTTGGGACTTAATCATTTGTTTCTCCCTGTGTCTCAGGGAGTGGGCACAAGCAAGAGCCACCTGGCGCAAGGTTTCTGTCTGTTCACCAGGCAAAAAAATCATGTAATGAGGTCGCATCGATTCTTCGTGTGCGGGAGTGCGACTTTATGACCCATCGACTTCTTCTGCTAAACAGGATTGGCAAACTCGGTCAATTTTCGCAAAATATCGAGGTCTTCCGGAAGTTGCATAACTTTTTCCGCTCTGGCCAGTGCCAGGCAAGAATGGTGTTTTGCGGTTTCCCGCATGGCGGCATCTCCGATCGATGCAAGCGAGGCAAACGCTTTCTGCAGCCGTACCGCGACCTCAATGACACCAGCCCCGTCACGACCAATCGCGGTGAAAGCATCGTCAAACATATCCTGCATGGATAATTCGGGCACTTCTACCCGATCACAGAGAGGGGGACTGGTGTCGCCTTCCGCAAGAGGCTGGCTCCAGTGCGCGAAAAGGCGGACCAAGACTCCGGTTATATAGATTGCCGTGCCCGGATCATTAACGGCCGGTGATAATGCACGGCTGGCGATTTCAGAAAGAACGATCAGGCCAAACCGGGGGTCTTCGTCAAATTGCCGGTTTTTACCAATCAGAAATGCCTTTGCTATCTGACTGGTATCGAGGTTGGACAAGGCTCCGGAATCAGAGGATACATAGGCAAGAACCCGACCAGGAGCAGAAAAGACACCAGGCAGGGCCGCCAACCTGATTCGCACTCGAAATTTTTCAGCATATGTCTGGAGCGCAATGACATCTATGCGGTGGATATAACCAATGGTCCGTCCATAAACGGTCTGCCCTCCCTTCTGCTGTTGCCCTACAGGGACGCCACGAAGGGTGGGGTCGCGTTGCCTGCGTCGTAAAGCCGCAGCAGTCGCCGCCTCGACTTTTTCGATGGTACCCCCAAGCCTGCCAAGTCGGGCGATGCGATCCACCCAACCGACGAAGGTGATAATAACCATGGCAAGAATTATCAGGGTCAAGGCGAAGAGGACAAAACGACCTGCCTTTTCGTAATAGTCGTTCATTAAGGCAACCAGCGCGACGATGCTGTAAATGAAGGCGCCAATAAAGGTCGATAGGGCATTTTGCGAAACATCATCGGCTATGACCAAGGCAAAAGAGCGTGGCGTTGCGGTATTGCTGGCTGAAGCATAGGCGGAGACCATTGAGGACACCGAGAAGGTAGCGATAACCAGCATGCTTGCGGCAATAATGGAAAGCAGGTTCTCTATCGATTCTTTGTTAATTGCCGGAACAAGCCGACCTATATCTTCAGTGTCCATTGTTTTCGCAAGAAACACCAACGTTGTTGAAAGAACGCACATCACCAGCGGCCTGATCCAGAGCCGCTCGTTGATCCGGTTTAGAAGATAGCTCAATCGATCGCCCATTACTTCTCCATTTTCCACCTTAGCTTGACAATGCTTCCAGATTATCTTCGGAATTTTATTATAAACATTCGGGAGACCTGTCGCCAATTATGTAATCGTTCACCGGAACGCATTAGGTGCGCGCATAACCCGGATCAGTAATCGTTCACCCAGGGCTCCATGTTCGTTCAAGCAGGCTTCCGAGCTATAGTTGGCTATGTGAGTGGGCCTGATCGGACGAAAATGGGGTGCTGGTGAACGGTTACCCAATTATCTAACCCGCCTTTCTCCTGAACATTGTGTCAATTCTTCGAAGCAAGTTTAATTGCCATAGGTTTTGGCCAATACGCTTCAACGAAAAAATGCACACAATGTTCACCGAAGGATAGCAGATATGAGTACATCTTCCGCGGCACTACCCCAGTAAACAGAGGGGACTCTTGAAGTCGGAGTTTGTGCCCTGTTTTGAAGGGTGCTTATCTGCTCACTGGGGTGCTTCTTGAATATGCACTCCTCTTTGCTGGTGAGAAATGCGGGCTAAGCTATTATTTTTCAATAACTTTTTCGATCTCACCTATTTTTTCCTGAATTTTTCCTTTCGCATTCTCCACCTGTCCTTCGATCTCGAGATCGGGATTGCCGACGATTTTCCCGACTGTTTCCTTAACCTTACCTTTTACCTGGTGTATTTTACCTTCCGCGTTGTCCTTAGTGCTTGATTTCATGATTTTTCTCCAGTCTGATTTGAAGTGCAGTCGCCGGGATCCATCTGCAGCTTGTTGTGGTACCCGCCCAGTCGCCTGGTACGAGCCGGCAGTGTTACATGCTTTTAGTACTTTTTAGATTATTTTCTTGTTTTTCCAGTTTCTTTAAATCTGCGGTACTCCGGTATCATTCGAATGATGTCGCAAATCCTCTCTGGCCTGTTCTGCCAACTTCTCATAATTAGAGCGAATTTCGTCGAGTTCTTGCTCTTCTAATTCCTCCAGATCGAGGAGGGCATTATGCGCCCCATCAATGACACGGATCAATTCGTCCAGTTTTACCTGTACGGCCAGCGAATCCTTGTTTTGGGTATTTTGAATCAGGAATACCATAAGAAAGGTGATGATGGTGGTTCCTGTATTTATAACCAGTTGCCAGGTATCGCCGAATTTAAAGATTGGGCCGGTAATGAGCCAGATGATGATAACCGACAGGGCGATTATAAAGGCAATGGGCTGACCGGTTTTACGCGCAGTCAATTTTGCCAGGCGAGTAAACAACGAAGAAGATTTAGTAGGTTTCATAAGCACACCCCGCCGTCCGTCTAGACGCGTGAATAGCTGACGCTGTCTTTTGCAAATTCTTTTATTACCTCATCACAGAAGGATGGCAGTACCTTCAGGTTTGATAAGGCTGAATATCCTCAATTACTAAAAGCAAACATTGTGCCAGGAACCTTTTTTTCCCTGAATATGATGTATTTACTTGGTATTAAACAATATATAGCACTAAAAGTGACGTTGCCGGCATCGTGGACAGCCATAGTAGAGCGGTTACATCTGACCTATGGTCATATATGACCAAGAGCTGTTTGTGTGAGAACACCCCGTAGGCGAGAAAGAGGGAATAGGAACCTTTTTCCAGGGGGCGGTTTTTTACCAAATACTAACATTCGTCTCTATTCTTCGGTGTGCCGGTGTCTTTGTCGTCAGCGTCGCGGACATCCTTGCTGCTGGAGCAGATCGGGATAATACCGCTGAGGGTTTGGACATCGTTTAAGGCCTGTTGCAGCGCCGCCTGGGTATGCTTTTCTTCGGTAACGTCCATAAAAATCAGAACGGTCGCGGTCACTCTGCCTGTTGTGTCTTTGATCGGTGCCGCTTTGGCCAGCACAATGCGAGCATCGTCGGAACTTTTGCGGACGATCAGTTCACAACTGCAGGTTTCGCCCACCAGCATCGCCTTGGCCAGGGGACTCTCCTCAGGTCTCAGGGGCATGCCATCGACATTTATGAGTTGCCAATCGGCAATAAACTGATCAATACCAACGCCAGAATAGACCTTTTTGCGATCCCCGCCGTGGAGAGACAGTCCCGCATCGTTAACATAGCGCAGGGTGCCGCTCAGGGCGTCGACAATGGCGATTCCCACCTGACTGATATCCATTGCGATGTTGAGAATGGCCTTTGTTTCCGAAAGCTTCTGCTGGACTATCTTTTTGTCCGTAATGTCGACAAAATTGATCACTGCCCCTTTGATGACATTATTGAGCGTGCGATATGGCAGGATGCGCATCGTGTACCATCTGCGTTCCACCGTTTCCACATCCACTTCTTTGGCGACCAGCGTGTCGAGAACGGCCTGCACATCGGCGAGCAGTCGATCATAGCCGACCAGATTGGAGACGATGTGGCCGACCGGTCTGCCGATGTCGCCCTTAATCAGATTGATTATCCGGGTGGCGGTGGGGGTAAAACGCAGAATGCGTAATTGATGATCGACAAAGACGGTGGCGATGCCGGTGCCGGCCAGCAGGTTGTCCATGTCGTTGTTGGCCCGGGTGAGGTCGGTGACTTTAATTTGCAGTTCGGCATTGACTGTCGCCAGTTCTTCATTGATTGACTGCACCTCCTCCTTGGTGGTCTCAAGTTCCTCGTTGGTGGACTGCAATTCTTCGTTTATCGATTGCATCTCCTCATTAGACGATTTCAGCTCTTCATTGGCGGTCTCCAGTTCTTCATTGGAGGCCTGGAGATACTCCTCCTTTGCTCGCAGATCCTGCCTGAGAGAGGAAATATAGATACTTGCCTCCTCTTCCTGTGAAGTGAGGCTGGTTCCACCTTCGGTTGACTGATCGGTGCGTAACGGTTCCACTTCCTCAAGGATGACCAGGTAGAGAGGTTCCCCGGGTGCGGTCGAAGGGCCGGTGACTACCGGACGAATGGTCAGGTTGATCGTTTTCTGGCCACCATTGGTTTTAACCCGCAGCCCGTTGCAACGCGAGAGCTGCTGTGAGGATAAAGCGCGACGCAGGGTGGTCGTCAACTGGAGGCGCAACCCTTCACGGGCCATTTTCAGGATGTTGTTTATGCCGATTTCGCCTGGAGGCGATTCCAGATACATCCCGGTCCGGCCATGGAGATAGAGAATATCGCCCCGGCCATTGATCAGGGCGCCGGTGGGGGCAACCTGCTGCAGTAGCGTCTGTTCGGTGAGATCCCTGAGCGACAGTTTTCCCAGCCCGTTGTTCTTGCCGGCAGATGGAGAAGGTTTCCTGTCTGCTGCCGGAAGAGGCGGCAGAAACGAGCCCATAAAGGCACGATCAGCACGGTGCGCATGCAGCTTCTGCTGATACAATTTTGCTTTTCGGTCTATTGTGGCAAACAGGTCGCCGAATTCGCCGACTGTTTCCGAGGTGCCCAGAAAGAGAAATCCTCCAGGATTGAGAGCATAGTGGAACAGAGGGATTATCTTTTTCTGCAGCTCGGTTTTCATATAGATCAGGAGATTACGGCAACTGATCAGATCGAGTTTTGAAAAAGGCGGATCCTTGATCATGTTATGCTCGGAAAATATCACCAGGTCGCGAATGGTTTTGTCGATGCGATACACACTACCGGCCGACTCAACCTTAAAGTAACGAGCCAGTCGCTCCGGGGAGATGTCGGCGGCGATGCTGGCAGGATAGAGGCCGGCACGGGCAGTGGCAATGGCCCGAGCATCAATGTCGGTGGCGAAAATCTGTACCATGTAGTTCTGTTGCAGGGTGTTTAAATATTCCTGCAGGAGGATGGCCAGAGAATAGACCTCCTCCCCGGTGGAACAACCCGGCGACCAGATTCTGATGAAGGCGCCGGGGGATTTGCCGACAATGAGCTTGGGGATGATGTGTTCCTCAACCGCCTTGAAAGCCTCGGGGTCGCGGAAGAAGCTGGTGACGCCGATCAACAGATCCTGGAAAAGTGCCTCTACCTCGACGGGAGTCTGTTCTAGAAAATCGACATAGGCTTCGATCGTCCTAATCTGCTGGACTGCCATGCGTCGTTCAATGCGCCGATTGACGGTATTCGGTTTATACTGGGAAAAATCATGGTGCGTCTGGGACCGCAGGAGGTAAAAGATCTTTTTCCGGGGGTTCTCCTCTGTTTCGGATGTCTTAACCGGGGAAATGGTGGGGGCGCCGCCGAAGGCGTGGGCTGCATAGGCCATCAGCTGGGCGGGCATTTCAGCCGGTGTCAGTTCGTAGTCGATTAGATCGGTGGCTATGGCGTTCTTTGGCATGCTGTCATATTCGGCGGAACCAGGAGTTTGCGCCATTGCCATGCCACCCCCGCTCTTGATGGCCCGGACACCGAGGGTGCCATCGCTGCCGTTACCGGAAAGGACGATGCAGATGGCTCGCTCTTCCTGATCTGTGGCGAGTGACTCGAAAAAGAAATCGATCGGCAGCCGCCGCCCGCGGGGAGCGATCGGCTCCAGTAACTGCAGGGCGCCGCCAATAAAAGCCATGTCCCGCCCTGGTGGAATGATATAGGCGCAGTTCGGCTGCACCTCCATGCCGTTCTCGACCTCGAAGACCTTCATCCGGGTGTAGCGTTGGATCAGGCCGGTGAGGATGCTCTTGTGGTCCGGAGCGAGGTGCTGCACCAACACAAAGGCCATGCCGGGATCGGTAAAGCTGGGCATGGCCGAGAAGAAGGCCTCGAAGGCCGCCAGCCCGCCCGCCGATGCTCCGATGCCGACGATGGGAAAGCAATTTTCCGTTTCTGTTGCCTGTAGTGCCTTTCTGCCTGCCGACGGCAACGATCCTTTCTTTTGGGTGGAAGGTACCAGACTTACTGTGCTGGTAGAAAACACCGCTGGTTTCTCTTTTCGATGATTTTTTATTTTCGTGAGCATATTAAACCCCAGGATCAAGTCGTTTGCTGTCGGTTTTTCCCACCGAAAATGGGCGGCTGCGATTGCCGGTCAAATGATTTTATCGGGTGTCAACGCCATTCAAGCCGAGATGGCTTGCTGCATAATTTTTTCTCCATTGTTCGAAGTTCATTGAGCTAACCGTTCACGGTTTCTGTCGAAGACGTTCATTTTTTAATCGAGGTGACTGTTTTTTTATTTGCAGACTGTAATACCTGGCAAGTGCAGTTGAAACCATCGGCAAGTTGTAGCGGCAGTTGTCAATAGAACATATCCGGTTGGTTATCGATTATTGCTCCGAATAGTATTTTAAACGTAACAGAGTGGGGGGGTGGTGTTGATTTTTCGGTGGGTTGCATGATGTATTTTTCCATTGAAGAACCGGTAGATGTCTGTTCGAGCCGGCTAATCGTTCACCTGAAAATCTCGTATAAGCTCCCAGCTGTACGCGTTGACCCGTGCCGGGCTAGCGACGGGTACCTTTGCGCTCACGCAAAAAATCAAGGAGCTGCTCGAATACCGCCAATCCCATGGTCAGATTCGAAGCCGTATGAAATACCCCGCTCCACACCCCACGGACCTCAATCTGCATCTGAAGGCGACGCAGATCGCTGCATATGACCAATTGTTTCTTGGCCTCCTGGAGATTTTTCAGTTCCTTGTCGAGAAACATGTTCTATCCTTCTTCAGTTCTGCAATGCTCTGGTCAAAGGCCAGCGGCCTTTGATCCAGGTGTCGGCTGAGGGCGATGAAGACGACCACTCCCGCCAGCATGCTGGCGATCGCCGTGCCGACAAGTCCGTATAGCCGCAATTCAACAGGCAGGGCATACACGCCGGCCAGAACCAGCAGCAGGAGACCGAGCATGCACAAGACCACGCCGATGCAGGCCAGAAGCCAGGCCTGCACCAGACGAATCTTTGCTTCGCGCATCTCCAAAGCCAGAAGATTGAGTCGATCCTCAAGGATTTGGGCGGCTATGTCTCCGACCCGACCGGCAGTCCCGGTAAGCCTGGTAATAAACAACGGCAGTCCTTTCATCCTATTTCCTCGACATAAACCAACCCAGCAGCAGGCCGCCGATAAAGGTACCGCCGATGGCATAGTATGGTTTTACATGAATGTATGCGTCAGCGACCATAACCTTGTCCAAAAGCTGCGCTTCGAGTTCGCTGTACTCGCTCTTGGTCGAGTCGAGACGTACTTTTAGTGCTTCTCTGGCAGATTTGATCCGGTCGTCCACCTCACCTGAAGTAGCGTCTACCAGCGCGCGGGCATGGTCAACGAGGTGCTGCATTTCTTCGCTCATTTTTTGTGAATTATCTTTTGCTTTTGCCATGTTGTCGAATCTCCATGAAGAATTTTAATTTCGTATTATCAGATAGTAATATTTCTTTAACTAAATGACATTAATTTAAATTTAAGTAGCATCTTGTCCCAGGCACATACGGATCGCTCGAGAACTGTTATCAAATTCTGCCCATAAGGAGCAGGATTACAACGATAAAGACTAGCAACCCGACTCCGCCGCTGGGGGCATAGCCCCACGAACGGCTATGCGGCCAGACAGGAATGATGCCCAGCAACGCCAGGATCAGGATAACGATGAGGATTGTACTAATTGACATTTTCCATACCTCCTAATGGTGGTGATGTGACTGATCTGTCAGCGACGTACTCGACGAGAACATTGGCGCTGTGCCGTTTCAAGTATTGCATCGCAAACTTTGTGCCAATATTCATGTATTGTGTCTGGCGTCATGTATCCCTATGATATGAGGAAATAAATAACAGGAGAATATCGACGTTGGAGCCGTCTCCTGCCACACATGAGCGGTCGTATGTGACCGATGGTCATATATGACCGTTATTCCGTTGTTGCCAAAGGGCGATGGTTGGGAAAAGATGGTAACGGCTATAAAGAACCTCGGAGAGCGAGTAGACCATGAGTATCATGATGGAGTTTGCCGTCGTCTGGGGTCGGCAGTGACAGAAGTTTGGCGATCGTCTGATTGGGCAGCAGGTAGAAAGTGACATCGCTTCTTCCGTCCTTTGCGGCTGGAAAATAATCCTCCAACAGCACTTGCCACTGTTCAGCCCAATCGGTTCCATAGGGAAGCAGTGATTCGCGCACATCCGGCACGTAGGCAGTGGTCACGATTCGTTGAAAATCTGTCATAAGTCCCTGGCGAATGTGCTTTGTCGCCTGCTGGAATGCTTCAATTTGCTTTATCACATATTTTCCACTGGCCATAATCTGGGCAGGAAGGGCCAGTTTGAGCACTGGTACGGCGCGCCCCTTGTTGGCGGATTCATACCTTGCAAAGATCTGGTCGGCACTGACTCGTGTCGTGGTCAGCCAGATTTTTACTCTCGGTGCCGGTTTGTTTTTCAAAAGACTCAACCAGGCCTCAAAGCGTTTGACGATGTTCCCCGCGTGAGGTTGTTCCTGTTGTGCCCGGATGCTGTCCAGTTCGCTTAAAGGGTCATCCTCAGCTGAGGCGTTTTCTTCCTGCAGGGTGTGAAGCATGGCAATTTCGTCCTCAGTGAAGAAGGAAAGCTCATCATGCAGGTCATCTTTACTCTTGTCCTGTATCTCTGCTATGGCAAGTACCAGGCGAGCTTGCCATAGATCAAGTTCGGTCTCTCTGTTGGTGTGCTTTACACCATGTTTTTTGAGCAGAGAAGAGATGATTGTATGCTTGAGGTTAGCTGCCTCGCTCCCAGCAAGAGCAGGTGCGGCGTCTTTGGTCAGGGTTCTCAGTTGGGCAACGTATTCCTCTCTTTTCTTTTTGATATCACCGATCAATCGTAAAAATGGTTCACGGTTGTCGCCGAGTGGCGCGGGAATATGGGCCCGGCACAAACCACTTTTCAGGAAAAAAGCAGCTTCGTCATCGGTATTCGAATCGGGTCCTGGTTCGACCAACTGCAAAAAGTGGAGTGGGGTGAAAAATAACAGCAGTGGATAACATTCTTCGTGGAAAATGTTGGTATCCGGAAATAAAAACGAATCAAAAGAATCCATGTATGCCTGCCTTACGGTTCTGCAGGGGGGAATCAATCCGGTCACCTACCCCTGCCATTATCTGATATGCAATCCGCTGCCTCCAAGTAGCCCGATGAATCCGTTAAAAATCAGATACCTTCGGTAGTCTCTTCGTTTTTGATGCGGTGTTTCAGTGCATACATAGTTGTTGACCCGGAAGACCAAAACATCAGTTTCCCTTCTTTAACCAGATTATTGGCCACATTTTTCAAGTCACGTGGCTTCGTCTCCGGGTCACAGGCATAGAAATCTTTAATATACAGCTGGGGTTTCGGTGATGTTTCGGCTTTTTCGAGAATTGCGATTTTGAGTGCTTCTTGCGTTAGTTTCATTACAGGACCTCTTTTGGGATAGTAAATCAGCAGTCAACCTGCCCAAACGTGAATAAAATTTTGTATTCAAAAAGAATACATTCCATCAACAGCCCTGATCAGGCCTTTCTTCTCCCTACGACCAGCAACGCAATGCCGCCGGCCAAAGCAAAAGCGCCAACAATTGGCGGGAGAGGCAGGGTCTTGGTTTTCTCTGTAGTTACTTGCAGGGGACCAATATCGACGACCTTTTCAGTGGTTTTATAGCTGATACCTTGATAGCCGAAAGCCAGAACCGCCAGGGCGATGAGTATGATGCCGATAAGTGTTGATGTTCTCATTTGTTGCATCTTCAAAAGATTTTGTGTAAGCGTTCACCAGCACCGAATCTGTTTTGTCATTGGTAGGTAAACGTACCAATAATACAGTTTAAAGACCTCGTTCGCGCATCTCCGGCACTGGTAATCGCTTACAGCTCGGAGGTTATACGAGATTTTCAGATTTTCCGGTGAACGGTCACGCTTTTGTTAAGTGAGTTCTTTCTTTTTATAGAGCAAGCTCTATGCCAGATGGAGTTTGTTTGCCAAATCGTCTACATCTGCATGGTATTCCAAGATTTAAAGAGGTGAATATCTCGTTGACCGCACCATCGACAGATGCACTACAACGGTTACATTTAACCTAAGGTCATATATGACCATAGGTTTTGATTCCATTTCGGCGGTTATGGCGAAAACTTACAGCTTCTCGATGCTCAGCTTACGCATTCGGGCTCGCAAGGTACTGCGGTCGAGGTCGAGGATTTCAGCGGCACTGTCTTTACCGCTTACCTTCCAGTTGGTCTGTTCCAGCACCCTGATGATATATTCCCGCTCCACCGATTCCAGGGTTTTGGGGTTGTCACCCATCTCCAGAACCGGCTTCCTCAGTTCATCGGCCAGACATAACTTGTTGTTGGATGAGTTGATTGCAGCCCGTTCGAGAACGTTTTCCAGTTCCCGGATATTTCCCGGCCAGTTATAATTTTTTAGATTCTGCATAACGTTTTCCGGTATGATTTCAATCGATTTTCCTAATCTTTTTGCGATCTTTTTCAGGTAAAAGGAGACGAGCAGCGGGATGTCCTCGCGGCGGTCGCGAAGAGGGGGCAGGGTTATCGGAAAAACATTAAGGCGATACCAGAGATCCTCTCTGAAATTGCCCTTGCGGACTTCCTCCTCCAGGTTGCGATTTGTGGCGGCAATAATTCGGGTATCAACCTTGATGGTCAGGGAGCCGCCCAAACGTTCGAACTCGCCGTCCTGGAGGACTCTCAGCAGTTTGGCCTGCAGCTCAAGTGGCAGTTCACCGATTTCATCAAGGAAAATGGTTGCCCCGTCGGCCAGCTCGAATCGCCCGAGATGTCTGGCCTGTGAGCCAGTAAATGCCCCTTTTTCATGACCAAAAAGCTCACTTTCGATGAGGCTGGCAGGCAGCGTGGCGCAGTTGATTTTTATCAAGGCCCTTTTATTGCGCGGACTGAGACCATGAATTGCTCGGGCGGCCGACTCTTTGCCGGTGCCGGTCTCACCTAAGATCAGAACGGTTGTACTGCTACCGGCAATTTGCTCGACTTTGTAGAGTACGTATTTCAGCCCGTTGCTGTGGCCGATTATGTTCTTATGATTATATTCCAGTTTTATTTCTTCCTGCAGATAGGCCCTTTCCGCTTCGAGCAAAGTTTTTAATTTTAGTATTTCGACAAGAGATTTTTCGGCCAGTTGTTTGCCTTTTTCCGCCTCCTCCCCGGCAATGATCAATTCGGAGGTTCTTTGTTTAACAAGCTCTTCAAGATTTTTCTTGTGATTTTCCCGGTTGGTTACGTCCTCAATGGCCAGAAAAATCAATTGGGTCTTGATTACCATACCTTCGATCCGTCGGGCGTTCAGATGCATGATCTTTTGGCCTATACCGATAAAGGTATGCTCAACCTCAAAGTCATCAAAACTTGAATTTTCAGGCAGGATCTGTTCGAGCAACTCTTTCAACCTGGGGATGTTCCATTGATGGTTGCCAAGCTGGTAGATGATGGTTCCTTCCGTCTCGTTCGGTTCGACTTTGAAGGTCCGGTAAAAGGAACGATTGGCCTTTACAACGCGGAACTCGCCGTCAAGCACCAGTATCGGTTCACGAATAGAATCGAGAATATCGGCAAAATCTTCAAAGAAGGGTTCTGTCCTTTTTCCGCCTCTCCCGGATTTCAAGACGGTGCTTGTTTTTATGATGGGTTGATTCAACATCGATAATGCGGCTCAATTATTTCTTTGGCCCGATTTTTATCGAGCTATCTTTTTGCTGCTTTACGGACTTAGCGTTTTCTTTTTGTCTGTTTTTATCGGTGCTCTGCTGTTCACTTTTTCTTTTGTCTTTTTTGCCGCCCTTATCTCCCATGATCATACTCCCTGTTGATTTGACTCTTTTGTGCTCACTGTTAACACCGAGGGTGATTACCCTGGTGTGTGACCGTTTTACCGATGTGCCCTTTTTAAGGGATGTTTGTTCATCTTATACAGCAATCCTTGTGCCAGGAGAGGTAACCACACCATAAATTCATCCTAACGCATCTGTCTTGCTCAAAATTATCCGACAAGAATGATCCTGGCTGCGATCCGTGCCAGCGAATAATAGCTCACATATGACCAATTGGTCACATACGACCAATTGGTGAATAAAAGGGTACGTTGTTTGGCGGATTATCAGGGCAAGGTTGTGCTGAGATGGAGAGAAGGAGAGGCCATCCTGGTCTGTGTCACTGCTGGTTAAAGTTGGTGCAGATTACCCTATACGGCCGAATGGTCGTTATTTGCTGATATCGAGCTTGCGCATGCGAGCGCGCAGCGTGCTGCGATCGAGATCCAGGATTTCAGCCGCACTGTCTTTCCCGCTTATTTTCCAGTTCGTCTGATCGAGTATTCGCAGTATATGCTCTTTCTCAACCGTTTCCAGGGATTTTATGCTGATTCCGGTATCCTTTAGCGTCTGTTTAAGATCATCGGCCAGCCGTAGTTTCGGTCCCGATGAATTGATCACCGCCCGTTCGAGGACGTTTTCCAGTTCCCGTATATTCCCCGGCCATAGGTAATCCTGTAAGGTCCGCATCACCCCAGCTGGAATGATTGTAATGGTCTTGCCGATTCGTTTGGCGATCTTCCGGACATAAAAATCAACGAGGGTGGGGATGTCGTCTAGACGGTCCCGGAGAGGCGGTACGGTAATCGGAAAGACATTCAGGCGATACCAGAGATCTTCACGGAATCTGCCGTTGCGCACCTCTTCTTCGAGGTTGCGATTGGTCGCAGCCAGAATTCGCGTATCGACTTTGATGGTGTGAGAACTGCCAAGCCTTTCAAATTCGCCATCCTGGATAACCCGCAGCAGTTTCGCCTGCAGCTCCAGTGGTAATTCACCTATTTCATCGAGGAAGAGCGTACCTCCGTCGGCGACCTCGAAGCGTCCCAGGTGTTTGGCTACGGACCCGGTGAAAGCACCTTTTTCGTGGCCGAACAGTTCGCTTTCTATAAGGTTTGCCGGCAGGGTGGCACAATTGACTTTTATCAGGACTCGATTTTTACGCAAGCTTGAGCTGTGCAGGGCCCGGGCGACCAGCTCCTTGCCGGTTCCTGTTTCCCCAAGAATCAGGACGGTTGTGTTACTGCCGGCAATCTGTTCAATCTTGTAGTGCACATGCTGCAGTGCGTCACTTTTTCCGAGTATATTCTCATGGTCGTAGTTCAGTTTTATTTCATCCTGCAGATAGGCTCTTTCCGCCAGCAGCTGGTCTTTAAGGTTCTTTATTTCGATGAGCGCCTCTTCCGCTACCATTTTTCTTTTTTCCGCCTCTTCCTTTGCCTCGATCAAGTCAGCTAAACGCTTTTCGACGAGATTTTCCATACCTCGCCTGTCATATTCCTGGTCTGTCACGTCGGCAATTGTCAAAAAAATAAACTGGCTTTTGTCGTTGTCTCTGAACAGCCATCTGGCGTTCAAGTGCAGTATTTTATGGCCTATAGTTTTAAAGTTATGTTCTATCTCGAAGTTGTCGCATACAAGGTTTTTCGGCAGATAGTGCTCAAGCAGTTCTCTCAGTCCAGGAATATCCCATTGCCGGTTTCCGAGCATATAAATCGTTCCCCCTTCCTGCTCCTCGGGTTCGATCTGAAAGGTTTGGTAAAAAGCATGATTGGCCTTCACCACCTGCAATTTTGGGCCGAGCACCATCGCAGGTTCGTGGATTGAGGTCAGAATGAGATCGAGAACATCAATAAACGATTGCATCATCTGTGTGTCATGACCTGACTTCAATACATCGGCGGCAATTATAGCGTGGGACAGATTACTTTTCATAGGCAGCTTTGCGCCTTCCTTTTTGAGAGAGTCCTCATCGTCCGGCTACAAACCTGGGCGCAAGGACATGCACTTTTTGCAATATTCCGGCAGCACATTAAGCACAATGGTCGGGAATCCATAAAAAAACAACGGCAGGGGAGCCGTCTACATTTTATACAATAGTAATCTTTCTATTGTTGCTTGTCTTTGCAAATTTTTCTGTTAAATCAGGGGACACAATACCCGCTAGCGCTCGGAGCCCTGGTTGTACGATTATGCATTTATCATATCGTGTGTTAGCGATTTGCCGCTGTTATCCCTCTAGTTCGCTGCGCTTGTCGTTGAGGAATTTTCGGAACACGGCCAGACCCAGGTCGAGGTTTCTTCGGCCGAAACCGATACGAAACCGGTCTGTGGGAGTATCCATGAGCTTAGAACGATAAACAGAAGCGGGGAGAAGCAGGACACCATATTCACTGACCAGCCTATCGCAGAAGCTTTCAACCCCACCCCTTCCCGTATATCGTGGAAATGCGATGCAGCCGCCATCCGGGGGCGACCACTCAAAGAGTGATGGGTAGTCGGCGAAGAATTGGCCAAGAGTCTGCCGGTTCTCTCGCACCAGAGATCGCTTACTCTCGAGAATGTGCTCTCTGTTTCTAAGAGCAATCATTGCAAGGCGCTCACTGGGACCTGAATTGCTGATCGAAAGATAGTGCTTGTAGCGTTCAAGGCGCAGCAATAATTCTTTGTCCTGGCTGGCAATCCACCCAATCCTCAAACCTGGCAAGCCGTATGCCTTAGACAGCACATTGAGAGAAATGCCCTTCTCGTAGATATCGGCAATCTGCGGCATGCGCTTTTTTTCATCCAGTTCTAAAAGACGAAATACTTCGTCGCTAAAGAGGTAAGTATTATTTTTCCGACAAAGTGTTATGAGCTCGGTAAGGTCGTCTCTTGGTATTGTTGCACCGGTTGGGTTGTTGGGCACATTGATTGAAATAAGCTTGGTATTCGCCCGAATAGCTCCGGCAACTGCATCTATGTCTAATCGCCAATTTTCTTTTGGCAATAGAGGCACCCCGGTTACCTCACAAATATCCAGGGGTATGGTTTCCGCAGCTTGATAATTAGGAACGACAACAATTACGTGATCGTTTTTATCGAGGACAACGCGCATGGCTGTATAGATGCCCTCTTCAGCCCCTGCAAAACAGAGGATATTTTGCTGTTCCATCTTGTCATAGGTGGCCGCAATGTTCTCGCGCAGATCTGGTGCTCCCCAGGTTTCTGTGTAGCCCAGCCATAGATTGTCGAAAGCACTACGCTCCTCTGGGGTAGCCATGCCCAGCAATTCCTTGAGGGATATGCTTTCCACATCTGAGGCGGTCATATGGTATTTGGCAGTAAACTCCCACTTTGAAAAATAGACTTCGAGTTCAAAATTACGCATTTAACACGTCCTTATTGCGAAAAAAATATAAAGAGCCATGGAGCGGTCTCTGGGATGATCGTACGGAAACTGGGAAGAAAAAACTGGGTAGATTGTTTAAGCTTTTCCCTCCAAGAGGAAGTGGAGGAACTCTAGATGCTGTTGTACATTTTTGTATCTTCGATTGTTGACTGTAGTCCCTTTTTAGGCTTACAGAGGTCAAATCTCTAGCTGATTGCAAGGCATATCCCCACAGTGAGAGCAGCCAATTCACCAGCGCTTGTCCGAGTTGAAAAAGCTGGGTGACAATCATTTCGCCATATTTAAACAAAGTGTCAACAAGAGAGTCTTGCGTTTCACTGGTATCTTCTTTATCCAGCGCAAGTTTTTTGATTCGTGCTGCGGGATCAGGATGACTTGACAGGAAGGTATGCTGCTTGGCCAGCCCGGCAAGTTTTTCAAGAGCTGACACCGCAGCGACCGGGGCATGGCCAGCAGCTTTGAGGAATTTTACGCCGTATTGATCGGCCTGTCGTTCTTCATTTTGGGAGAATTGTGCGTTGGTGAGTCGTTCGACAAAGGCTCCCAGCATTGATCTGGCAATAAGGCCAACGTTATTTTCCTGGGCAGCAAGTCCTTTTCGTAGTGCACTGGAAGCATAGGCCAACACCACCTTCTTTCGAGAATGTTCTTGTACGACATGGCCCATTTCATGACCGAGGATAAAAAGAAGTTCTGCATCATTCATCAGGTCCATCAATCCACTGTTTACTCTTATGGTGCCATCTGCCATGGCAAAGGCATTGACATCTTTTGTCTGATACACCTTAAAGTTGAAGGTGTATGGCTGCATTTCGGAATATTTGCCAGTCAGCACTTGCAGGCGTTTGTCGTAGGAACTTCCTTTCGGCGCCACAAGGTTCTGGCTGTCTGCAACATACGCCGCACGTGTTGCCAGATCCCTGACAGCTTCATCTGAAAGGGTAAGGGCAGTCACAGCATCGGTTGCTGCCCCGGTTATCAGAGGAATATTGGTGTTTTCACAGGAACTGAAAAACAGTATAAAAATAAATCCAAGAATATGTCGTGTCATGGGTGTTCGCATCTGGTGAAGTTTAGTCGAAAAAAAGCTTTCAGGAGGCAAGATAAGACAACTGCTCTTGCTTGCAAGAATTCCGCGTTATATCTATACGCCAGAACTAAGGCAGAATGAGATTATGGCCTGCGTGAGAGAAGGGCAGCAATAGGTTGGTAAAAAAATGCTGAACAAGATATGTTGAGGGATACATATACAATGAAGCTCTGCTGAGCTGTGGTTCGCTACGGAGCAGCACTCTCATTGAGTATTTTACGAATTGGTTTCTTTTCTTCTGTAATACAAAACGACTCTGTCTAAGCTCTTGCCAGCCATCTCTCGAATGAGAACTGGAACTGGTACACTTTGGGATTGCCGATAGCAACGTTCTTGTATTTAATGAAAAACGCTCTCTATCTTCTGATCATTTGCTGATGTATACAGACTGCCTGGTAAAAGTGCTAATCATTGTCTTCTTCGTGCATGTGCTTGTGATGATACCCTTGGGACATGCTCAAGCTACCGATGCTGACCTGGAGTCAAGCTATCGATTTCTGGTCAGTGACCGGGACACTGCAGACGGAATCCTCTATAAGGCCACAGCCGGAAAACTCCAGGGCCGTCTGCTGCCACTGAGTTTCTCGGACAGCCCGGAATACTGGGGCGAGTATGTATGCCGTTTGCCGGGCAACAGCTGCGCAGTTACTGATGTTTACGATCCGCAATCCTATTCGCTCACCCCCAAAAAATCACATTCAGGCGATCTTCAGACTGAACGTATCAACAGTCACAACGGCATTAACATCTACGATGCTGCAACATGGCAGATTGCTGTCATGCTGGGCCAAGTCATCAATCGATTTCCTCTGCCGAACAACCAGGATTCCTACGCTCTGGTCAGCAATCAAAATTATCTGCTGCAGGAGGGCTATAACGGTAACTCCAGCCATGCCGGTACTGGTGAAAATCGTGCCATGACAGGCGGCAAGGTCTTTGTCTACAATCAACAGGTTGTCACAGATCAGCAACAGGCTTACGTTTTTCGCATGCTGCCGAGAAATTGGCTATCGGTAGATCCCTTTGCCGAAACGAAGTATGCCGGACAGATTAAAACAACTGCCTTACCACCGCAGAATCCCGAATATCGACCGGGCATGGTTACCTGGACCGACTGGAAGCCGATTACCGGCGAAAATGGCTGGGCCTTTTTGGTGGGGCCGCTGCAAGCTGCGTATATCCATTATATCATCGACCGCAAGTTGAGCTCTGTGTCGTTGCAGGATCCTGCCGTGCGAAACGCTCTCTTTGTATTGCCCACCTTTGCGGCGATGCAGTCACTCTCAGGTGCTGTCTATTATGCCCCGGCCGGTACGGTAGCCAATCAGGGTAACGAGTTGGTCGATCCCTATGAAGTGTCGGTTGAGAACAATTTTTCCTTGTATGCGGGGCTGACAATAATGCGTGCCACCCTGCAGGCCATTATAACCCATGAGCAACAGGTAAACGCCGAGGATACAAGAGCCATCAACGAGGCTCTGCAACGAATCGATGTGATGATCAACGGCGGCCGGCTCGGCAAAAATCGTCAAACAGCCGGTCTTCTAGCTTTTTTTAAGGATTTGGCCTGGCGTAACGGCGAGTTTGTTCAGGGAGGGCGTGCTGACGATCCGAAGCGTACTACCAGGTGGTTAGCAAATCAGGGAGCGAAGGCGGTGGATGTCAATACCTGGGGAATTGCCGCCCTTGGTCCACAATTGATCGATAGATGGTTCGGCTTTGGTGCCGCCTATCTAAACTGGCAGCAGGTGAAAGCGTGGGGTGGGTACGGGGTTGGTAAAACTTTATGGGGTGTTGGGTTCTCAGATCAGGATGGGAACGGTATTGATACAGGGGGAAACTACCGGCAGGGTATTCTTTCCACGGAATGGACTGCTGGAGCCATCAACATGCTGCGTACCATGATCAGCCATTATGAAAAAATCACGAGTAAATCAACTCATTATAGAGAGTCCAGACGCTTTGTGGAAACACTCAAACGCGATGAGCAGGCGATGCTGGCGGCAATCGATACTCTGCGCCTGGACGCTTATGCAACCGTTGGTTTCCCCGGCCAGCCGCAGGATTTTCGCCAATTATTTCCGACCCGAAAGACCAGCCCCTATCTTTATGCGAGCAGACGGTACTTGATCCCCTTTGGCTGGTATGCCAATCCTCTACCCAGTACCTGCGCAACTGCCTGGATAATAATGGTGCGCGATGGCTATAATCCCTTTGCTTATGGTGGCAAATACTAAACCCGGAACGAGATCATTATCCGGATATCTCTTGAGGATAAAGGATTTATGCCTACCGATACATCACCTCGCTTTCCCCCGATCCTGGTACTAATTTTCGGCGTAGTGGGGATTTCTTCCGGATCTATTTTGGTGCGATTGGCGCAGGGGCTGGACATGCCTTCGATAGTTATTGCCGCCTGGCGACTCAGCCTGGCCTCAGCCATCTTACTGCCATTAGCGCTGACACGGCGACGCTCCGAGCTGAGACAGATGTCGGGGACATCCTGGCGGCTGGCGCTTCTTTCCGGGTTTATGCTGGCGCTGCATTTTGCCACGTGGATTACTTCGCTGGCATATACCTCAGTGGCCAGTTCGACGGTGCTGGTAACCACCTCGCCGCTCTGGGTCGGGTTGACTGCCCCTTTTCTGCTGGGCGAACAATTATCGAAACCCTTAAAAATAGGCATTGCCCTGGCTATGCTCGGCAGTGTGCTGATCGGGGTTGCGGATGTGGTTGCTGTTGTTGATGGTCGATTCCATTTCAGCCTCACGCAATTTACCCATCAGCCCAACCCCCTTCTCGGCAATAGCCTGGCGCTTGTGGGCGCGGTCGCCGCTTCCGCCTATCTGCTCATTGGCCGTCGTCTGCGGCATGGTATGTCCCTGCTGTGTTATACGGCTGTTGTGTATTCAACGGCCGCATTTTTCCTCATCATCATGGCCGTTGTACTTGGTCATAGCCTGTTCGGGTATTCTGCTGTTGCCTATTTAGTCATGTTGCTGATGGCCATTTTCCCGCAACTCATTGGCCACTCTTCCTATAATTGGGCGCTTGGCTACCTCACTGCTGCTTCCGTCTCGGTAGCTGTTATAGCCGAACCTATTGGTGCAACCCTGCTGGCTTTGCTTCTCTTTCAGGAGATCCCCAATGGGATCACCCTGGCGGGGAGCGCACTGCTTCTCGCCGGTATTGTTTATGCCAGCAGACCTGGGCGAAAATTGGCAATTATCGATTCTTGAGTCGGTTCACATCCTGCAGAGGATACTGTATTCAAAAAGAATTTTTCTCGGATATTTGTCGCCACGGCCCATGCAGCTTTTCTGAAAATCCGTTGCCTGAGCGGTTACAATTGGGTAGGATGAGCTTTCTCTCCTGCGACGCCGACCCAGGCGGAACCATCAGGAACACCCCGAAGACATGGTTTTATTACGAAAGAATACAAACGCTTATGAAAACAAATCGACTTTATCTGCAACTCATCAGTATTCATGGATTGATCCGCGGCAACTCGCTGGAACTAGGACGTGACGCCGATACCGGCGGTCAGACGAAGTATGTCGTGGAGCTTGCCAGGGCTTTAGCCGGTCATGAGGATGTCGCACAGGTTGATCTGGTGACCAGGCTCGTTCGAGACAAGAACGTTTCTGGCGACTATGCACAAAAGATCGAAGAAATCTGTGACGGGGCACGTATCGTCCGCATCCAATGTGGTGGGTATAAGTACTTGAGAAAGGAGCTTATCTGGCCTCATCTTGAGGAATTTATTGATAAAACAATCAAATTCATCACTTCGCAGCAGCGACCTCCCGATATCTTTCACGGCCATTATGCCGATGCAGGATATGTGGCCATGCAGCTTGCCGCCGCCTTTGATACACCTTTTTTCTTCACCGGTCATTCTCTGGGCAAAAATAAACTGGCCAAGCTTCTTGCCGATGGCATGAAAAAAACAGAAATCGACCGTCAGTACAAAATCAACACCCGTATCGATACTGAAGAGAATATAATCGGCAAAGCGGACATGATTATTACTTCAACACAGCAGGAGATAGACAAACAGTATGGGCTGTACACCAATGGTGCAACAGGCAAATATACGGTTATTCCGCCGGGTATTGAACTCGATGCTTTCTACCCCTATTATGATTCGGAGCTTGATGTCGATTTGCTCAGTGAAGAAGCAAAACAGACCAAGATCACCCTGAGAAATGAACTGCACCGATTCTGGTCCAAACCGGAAAAACCATTTATCCTGGCTCTGTGTCGACCCGATCAACGCAAAAATATTACTGGTTTGATCGAGGCGTACGGTACAGATAAAGAACTGCAGGCCATTGCCAATTTGGCGATATTTGCTGGTATTCGTCAGGATATCAACACGATGGGCGATAATGAAAAAGCAGTACTGACTGATATGCTGCTGCAGATGGATCGTTTTGATCTCTACGGTAAGCTGGCAATCCCCAAAAAACATGATTTTGCCACCGAGGTACCGACCCTGTACCGGATGTGTGCCCAGAGTCATGGAGTCTTTATTAATCCCGCACTGGTTGAACCTTTTGGCCTGACGCTCATCGAGGCCTCGGCCTGCGGCTTGCCTATCGTCGCTACCAATGATGGCGGCCCTGTGGACATTATTAAAAATTGTCAGAGCGGCCTGCTCGTCGATGTCGCTCAGACGGAGGACATCAGTGGCGCGCTCAAAGAGATTCTTATCGACCAGAGCCTGTGGGATACCTTGTCAAATAATGGTATCAATGGGGTGCGCAAGCACTACTCCTGGGTAACCCACTGCACAAGGACCATGGACCAGTATTGCCGTCTTTTGCCGGATCATCAGGCGGAAAATAACCACAAATCAGCCAACCAGAAAAATAATATGCGACCTTCCTTTGGTAAACGCTTGTCGAGTCTCACTAAATTGATGATCACCGATATTGATAATACCCTGATCGGTGATGATGCCAGTCTGTACCAGTTGCTTGACCTGCTCGATGAACATCGCAGCAGCCTGGCCTGGGGGGTGGCCACTGGACGCAGCCTGGAGCTCACCCTGGAGGCGATGACAGAGCACAATATTCCCATGCCTGATATTCTCATCTGTTCGGTCGGCACTGAGATGTACTACGGGCCGGATCTGCGCATGGATAAGGGGTGGCAGCAGCGTATCTCCCATAAATGGAAACCGGAGCTTATTAAAGAAACCCTGCAACAGTTTGATTTTCTGGTATCTCAGGAAGCAGAAGGGCAGCGCAGTCACAAGATCAGCTACTATCTGGAAAACACAAATGATCGACTGCAAAGCATTCAGCAGGCTCTGGATGAACGGAAACTGAGCTGTAAGGTCATTTACTCCCACAATCAGTTTCTCGATATACTGCCTGGTCGCGCCTCAAAAGGTAAAGCGGTTGACTATCTGCAATACAAATACGAATTTCTGCCCCGCCACGTCATGGTGGCCGGCGATTCGGGCAACGACGCGGACATGCTGGAGGGCAAGACCAGAGGCCTCATTGTCGGCAACCACAGTGAAGAGCTGGCGTATTTAAAAAGTGCTCCGCGGGTCTATTTCAGCACGGGTAAATATGCCGCTGGAATAATCGAGGGTTTGTATCATTACGGTTTTATCTGATACTGAAGCTGCTTTTGTATTGCTCTATTTCGGTAGCCAGGCGACGAAACTGCAGATGGTAGAGCATCTCCAGATACCGGCTTGTTGCCTGGCGTTCGAGGTTGGTTGCATACTTCCAGAAACCATACTAGGTGGTAAAAATTTCATGCATTCGTTCGATTTGTGCCCGTTCCTCTTCATCACCTGATTTGTTGGGGGCGATGTTGCCGCCGACGATCACCAGATTGGTCATTTCCCGAAGTTGCTCATTTTTTCCAAACCATTGCGCCAGGCCGGTAAGTAAGAACGATGAGAAGTGGCTGGAAGGGTTTTTAAAAACACTACCTGGCTTTCTGGGAATTGGTCAGTGCCACTCCGGTAAGCACGAGAATACCACCAGCGAGAACGATGGGTTTAACGGATTCACCCAGGATGAGCCAGGACAGCAGGATGGAAAATAAGGGGACGAGGTTGATAAAGATACCGGCCCTTGTCGCACCAATTTTTTTAATACCCTGATAATAAAGAGAAAAGCCAAGAGCTGTCCCGCCTAGACCGAGATAGGCAAGACTGGTCCAATCCAGCAGGGACACGTTTGAGATATTGCGAAACAAGCCTTCCCTGGCGGCTGGAACCGAGAGCAGTAAGGTGCCGATTATTGATGAATAGCAGACGGCTGTCAGTGGCGAAAGGGTGACGAGAACTGACCTGCCGATGAGCGAGTAGGCGGACCAGCTGAGAACGCATCCGATGAGGGCTTTTTCGCCGGGACCAAAGCCACCACTAAAAAGTGAACCGGGATGGCCATTGCTGATAACTGTTATAGCACCAATAAGTGACAGGAGAATCCCGCAGGCTTTCAATGAAGTCAGTCGTTCATGTAAAAAAAATGCTGCTGCAAGAGTGATAACCAGCGGGGTACTGGCCACTATGAGTGAGGCACGACCAGCACTGATGTGGTGGAGACCATTGAAAAACAATACATTGTAGGTAAAGACCCCTGTCATACCTAACAGAGTGAGTGGCACCCACATTTTTTTTGGTGGCAGGATAAGTCTTTTTTCAACCAGTCGTGTCACGACGACCATGGCTGCCGAGGCAATAAGAAAACGAAGAAAGGCTGCGCTGGCCGGTTCTACCGAGCCAGCAAGCAATCTTCCGGCGATGAAGGTACCTCCCCAGAGAAACATGGTAAGGACCAGAGATAAATAGGTGAGAAAAGGCATTGTTGTTAATTTTTTTGATGAACTCGTAATAAGTCAGGGTAAGCTGTCAAGGTTGGGCGTATAGCAAACTTTTTGTAGTATCCAGTATCCATTAGAAAGCATATACTTTTTGATGGGATTGCTGTCAACTTTTTCCTATAACCCCGGTAAACGGGAAATAAGCCGGGACTCTTTTCAGT
>CBDTUM010000038.1:0-34219 GCA_965363495.1 uncultured Desulfopila sp. | reverse complement strand
CAGCCATCACATTTGGCAGGATCTACATAACTTGGCATTCAACTACCTCCTCAGTTTTGTATTAACTGTTGTAACCCTGAACCGACAGGGCCCACTTAAACTTATTACAACTATAAAATTCCTTCATTCCCCAGTAACAATCTTATACCGGGTAACCAAGTAACACTTCACACAAATTTGTATAAACACATAGCAACTGATTAAACTTTCACTGAATGACTACTCATTTTTCTCGAGAACTTTTTATATTAGGTTGGCTGGTAATTGTCAAGGAAATTCCACTATCCACCAATTAAGCTCAGGTGTAGTTATGGCGTACAATAACCTCGCGGGGCTTAGCCCCATCGGCCGGCCCGACGATCCCTTCTTTTTCCATCATTTCGATCATTCGGGCAGCCCGGTTATAGCCAACCCGCAACCTTCTCTGGACCATCGATATAGAAGCCTGGCCAGCCTCAGTGACCAGCGCGACAGCCTCGTCATAGCGATCGTCCAAATCTTCAACATTACCATCACCGGTACCATTCGGCTCTTTTTCTATTTCCTGCATCACCGCCTCATCATAACCGGAACTCCCCTGCCGTTTCCAAAATTCAACGATATCAGCGGTCTCTTTTTCCGAGATATATGCCCCGTGGATGCGCTTAATAGCGGCGGTACCGGGGGCCAGAAACAGCATATCGCCTGCACCGAGAAGATGTTCGGCTCCGGAAGCATCGAGGATGGTTCTTGAATCGATTTTCGACGAAACCTTAAAAGAAATGCGGGTTGGGAAATTGGCCTTGATAAGACCGGTAAGGACATCGACTGATGGCCGCTGCGTGGCGAGAATTAAATGAATACCGGCAGCTCTGGCCATTTGCGCCAAACGAGCTATCGCAGCTTCGACATCTTTTGAAGCGACCATCATCAAGTCCGCCAGTTCATCAACAATTATGACTATATATGGTAGTTTTTCTTCATTTGCTTCATTATAGGAATCAAAACTTTTAACTCGGGCCTCTTCCAGAAGTCGGTAACGTCGTTCCATCTCCCTGACAGCCCAGTTCAGAGCTCTTGAGGCAAGTTTAGGATCAACAACAACCGGATGAAGCAGGTGAGGAATTCCTTCATATCCAGACAACTCAATCCGTTTGGGATCGACCATCAGAAAGCGTACTTCCTGCGGCGTAGCATTATATAAAATAGAAGCGATAATAGTGTTGATGCCGACACTCTTTCCTGCACCAGTGGCACCGGCGATCAGCAAATGAGGCATTTTCGAAAGATTGGCCATGGCCAGATTCCCGATCACATCAAGCCCCAGGGCAATCGTCAGTTTATGTGAGTTGGCTCGATACTTCTCAGTTCCGATGAGCTCACGAATATAAACAATCTGACGAATTTCATTAGGTATCTCAATGCCAAGAGCTGCCTTTCCAGGAACAGAACCGACAACACGAACCGACTGAGCCTTGAGTCCCAGGGCAAGATCATCGGCCAGGCCTGCAATTTTATTGATTTTCACCCCTGGAGCAGGGGAATATTCGTAGGTGGTCACTACTGGTCCCGGTGAAATACCGACAACTTTTCCCGAAACCCCGAAATTTTTCAACTTCTGTTCCAGCTGCTTGGAGAGTTTATAATACACTTCATTATCAATTTTTTCCTCCACCTTATCGCTTTTACTAAGAAGAGACAGCGGCGGCAACTTCCAGTCTCCCCTTGCAACAGGTTTTGCGGCGAATTCGTCATCGGCTTCTGCTTCTTTTGCAGCTCGTGTTGGTGCTTTCACCTCAGGTACCGTAATAGTCTGCAGCACCTGGGGTGCAAGCAATGGCTGATCCTGTTTCTCAAGGATTTTCCTGGATGATCCGTCTGCTTTCTGCTGTTTTCTTTCTCGGGTTTTTACCTGATTTTTTTCAAACAGTCCAAGAACACTTTTGATAAATTGCCCTATCAGCCGCCTTATGGCAGCCATCAGCTGATAGGGAGAAAACTGACTGGAAAGCATCAGAGAAATCAGAAAAACCATCATGAAAACGAGTACTGTTCCGCCACTACCGAGGGCGGAAGAAAGCAAGGTGAAGCAGGTTTTTCCTAAAAATCCACCCGCGTCAAGATAAGCAGGGTCTTTAATGGTCAGCGATGAAAGCATGCCGCAAAAAGAAAGAATAGCACCGGTCAGCCCGGCTACCACCTGCGGCAGCCGCTGGAAGGACATCCCCGGACTGAAAAAGCGGAAGGATGAGAACAACAAAAGGGCCGGCAGAAGATAGGCACCCCAGCCGGTAAAACCAACGAGTACCTGGGCGATCAAGGTACCTGTCTCGCCACACCAGTTCCCACTGGTTTTAAGCGAATATGAAATAAGACTGAGATAGAGAAAGAGTGAAAAAAATATTCCGACAACGGCAAGGGCTTCCTGTTTGAGCCCCGGTTTGGGTGCCGAGTTATTTTGTGTTTGTGCCATGGAGCTTTGTCATTCCTGAATATACATTTTTGTTTATAGTTCCGGCCAAAAGATGTACTCGGAATTGACAAGAATTGCAACAAGAGGCAAACCTGCGGACGATCACCTAGCGTCGAGTGTGGCTCGTATTGCGTCCAGAACTCCATTAATAAATTTGGGGGAGTCCTCTCCGGCAAAACGCTTGGCGATCTCCACTGCTTCGTTAATGGCAACCTGTGGCGGCACATCATCTATTTTTAGCATTTCGAAGACTGCAATGCGCATTAGATTTCTGTCGGTTGCGGCGATACGGACCAGGCGCCAGTTACTCGCGGCATCTGCAATCAATTGATCTATCCGCTCAAGATTATCAGTTATCCCCCGCAAAAGTATAAGTGTGTAGGTTCGTGCCTTTTTATTCACCTGAAAAAGCGATGAGAACATTTCAAACCGTTCTGTCAGGTCATAGCCAAACTGTTGACCGGGACCGATGGTAAAGTCTTCCTGATAGAGGAACTGGAGTGCAGCCTCCCGTGATATTCGACGCGTACCCATAGTCTTTATGATACCAATTATAAAAAACAAAAAGGGGCAGTTGTCGACAGGTTATCCCTGTTTTCCGCCCCTATATTTCAATGCGGACTGCTCAGCCACATTGATCCTTATTCATACATCGCTTTTACTGCAGCTGATCGATTAAATTAGCCATTTCAATAGCGGCCACAGCAACTTCGGCACCTTTATTCCCGGCTTTGGTTCCGCTGCGTTCAATCGCCTGTTCAATGGTTTCAGTGGTTAACACCCCAAAAAGCACTGGTACCCCAGTTTCCAGACCAGCCTGTGCCGTCCCCTTGGAAACCTCATTAACAACAACGTCAAAGTGCGGAGTTGCACCACGAATGACAACTCCTAGAACAATGACCGCATTATATTTCTGTGCACCGGCCAGCCTTTTGGCGATGAGGGGAATTTCAAAAGCACCGGGAACCCTGACCACATCAATGTCATCAGCAGCAGCGCCGGAACGAACCAGACTGTCCAGCGCACCTTCCAACAATCTCTCGCTGAGAAAAGAATTCCACCTTGCGACGACAATCGCAAATTTCTTACCCTCCGCATTGAGATTACCTTCAATATATTTTGCCATATCTACTCACCTGAAATTATTTATGTATGCCACCAGAACCCATGTTAGAAATCCGATAAACGGAAAGAAAGCCGGGACTCTCTTTTCAGTCATCCTTTGAGGTACTCAATCTTCTACCGCCATAAGGTGTCCCATCCGATCCCGTTTGCACATCAGATAATCTTTATTTTCTTTATTGGCCTGCATCTCCAGTGGCAATCTTTCGACGACCTCGATGCCATACCCCTCAAGACCGACAATCTTTTTGGGATTATTGGTCAAGATGGCCATTTTCTTCACCCCGAGGTCACGGAGTATTTGCGCACCAATTCCGTAGTCACGAAGATCACTTTTAAAACCCAACCGATGGTTGGCTTCAACAGTATCCACCCCCTCATCGTCCTGTAAACAATAGGCCTTCAATTTATTGACAAGCCCAATGCCGCGACCTTCTTGACGCATATAAAGGACAATGCCGCAACCCTCCTGATCGATCATTTTCATTGCCGCATTCAGCTGGAGCCCGCAATCACAGCGAGATGAGCCGAAGACATCACCCGTCAGACATTCGGAATGGACCCGTACAAGGACCCGTTCCGCCTTGGAAATATCGCCTTTAACGAGGGCCAGATGATCAAGATGGTCAACCGAATTGGAATAGACTACTGCCTTGAATTCGCCAGCATGCTCGGTAGGAACCCGCGCTTCCACTTCGCGCTGGACAAGGGTATCTTCGCGCAGTCGGTAAGCGACTAGATCAGCAATTGTGGCAATCTTCAAATCATGTTTTTCAGAAAATTTTTCCAGATCATTCATACGGGCCATAGTCCCGTCTTCGTTCATAATTTCACAGATCACCCCGGCGGGAATCATACCGGCAAGCCGGGAAAGATCCACGGAACCTTCGGTCTGTCCGGCCCGAACAAGAACACCTCCTTCTCTGGCTCTCAGGGGGAAGATATGCCCGGGACTGACGAGGTCCTGAGGTTTTGCGTTCGGATCAACTGCAGCCTGAACGGTTCGCGCCCTGTCCGCCGCTGAAATCCCGGTCGAAACCCCGGTTCTGGCTTCAATACTTATTGTGAATCCAGTACCATATGGTGATGTGTTTTTGGAAACCATCATCGGCAAGCCAAGCTTATCGATCAGCTCTCCGTTTAAGGTCAGACAGATCAGGCCTCGGCCGTATGTCGCCATGAAATTAATACCTTCCGCATTAACTTTCTCGGCCGCCATATAGAGATCGCCCTCATTTTCCCGGTCTTCATCGTCGACCAGAATAATCATCTTGCCCGCTTTGATGTCCTCGATTACTGCTTCAATTGAACTCACTGCCATAATAATTCACACTTATAAATAATGTATTGGTTAACCTCATCCCATTGCCGGGATCACATAAAACCGTGCTGTGCGAGGAATCCGGGATGTATACCCTCACCGCTCTTGCTCTTTCCATGGTCATCGGAACCAGCCATCGATGGTCGAGGAGCAAGTAATTTCTCAATATATTTACCGATTACATCCACCTCAATATTGACTTTATTACCGACTTTTAATGCGTCGAGTGTGGTCATTTTCAGGCTATGAGGTATAATTGACACGGTAAAAGTGCCAGAGCCACAAACGTTCACCGTAAGACTTACACCGTCAATAGTAATTGAACCCTTTTCAATGATGTATCGTCCTTGTTCAATCGGCAGAGAAAAAGAGAAAATGGTATAGTTTCCAATTTCTTTCCGGCCTGCAACAGTAGCGAGACAATCGACATGCCCCGACACAATATGTCCCCCGAGCCGGTCAGAGAGCCGAAGGGCCCGCTCAAGATTGACTATGGCTCCAGGTCCAAGTAAACCAAGCTTGGTTCGCGACACTGTTTCCGGGGAAACATCGACAGAAAAACACCGACCACGAATACTATATGCCGTCAGACAAACTCCACTGACAGCAATCGATTCACCCTCTTTAGGCTCTATCAGATCAAAGCCTGCTTCAAGGTCATAGGCCAATCCGCCGCCAATCGTTCGCTTGCCGATTATCTTTCCTGGTCCTTCGATTATCCCCGTGAACATTTTTCTGTTATCCTGGTTCAGCTTGCACTCGTTAATTGCTCCGCTTTTCGCATAAAACCGTCAGCAATATTTTCATGCCGAAAATTTTTATGAATCGAAGCAATAGTCCGATAAGCATCGGCGGCTTTATCTTTCTTTTCAGCCAGTACGTAAATGTCCGCCATTTCCTCCAGGATAGTCACAGTTCCCTGAGGGTCGCGGTTATCCTGATAATGATCAAGGATCGTCAGGCAATCTGCAATGGCATCATCATACTGTTTTAACTGAGCACGCACTCCGACAATCTTTTTCATCACGGCCAGAATACTCATCCGGTCGTTGGATTTTTCACAGACAGCCAGGGATCGCTGATAATGTTGTAGAGCGTTGCCGTATTCCTCTCGGGCAACGCAGACATGGCCCAACTGATTACTGGCATTAGCTATCCCGGTCTCATCGTTTTTTTCTTTAAAACCGACCAGCGCATTGTGCAGGGCCACTGCTGCCTGACCAAATTCCTGATTTTCTAAATATTTCTTGCCCTCTTCGTATTCCGCCTGAATTGGATCGGTGGTTTTTTTAGACTTGGGCTTATTCATCCGGTCTATAGACTCTATGGTTTGCAAATTATTCGTCACTTTTTAATTTCTCCTTGTATCACCTGTAGTGCTGCACGCGCCGCTTCAGCGACAGTAGAAGAGACAAGCTGTCCTTTCTCACAATAACAAAATTCTCCTTGATCCGCAGCAAGCTCCATGAGCTGCATCGTCACTTCAGTTGCCTTTATACGGCCCATGAGTCGGGCTACCTGACCCCGTATCTGTGATTCCGGGTGTTGTAGAAAATGGAACAGATTGTAAAAAGGGGTGTCGCGAATCAGATCCGGCCGTGTTTCAGCAATCTCGGCAAGAGCCCACAAGCTCTGGTTTTGTGTAGAAGAATCACCTACGTAATTCAACAAATGTCTGGTAAACGCCCCGAATATATCGGTTCGCAGAGCAATGACAGTGCCGATTGTTTCAACCATCCCCCATGGTGTTGCCGCTGAATCCGAGCAGGCTTCAAACAGACGGTGCAGCATTTCTGAGACCGGCCCCGGCTCCCGGGTCGAGGTTCTTGCGGTAACTCGGCCGATGATCCAAGCGACCCGCCAGCGATTATTTTCCAGCGGGTCATAGAGCAGTCGCTGCATCAAGCGCAGGGTCTTTTTATCGTCAAAGCAGAACGCCACAAGGGCATCAATGTCCTCTTTTTCCACCAATTCTGTAATGATTTTTTTATTGGCTTTTTTGCGTATCCGCTTTGCATCGGGTGCCGGCTCTATTATACTGGGATTCGGGATTGGTGCTGCACCCAGTGATCTTGCGACAACCTCACCTTTCTTTTCTTTTATTCGCTGGGCAATATCGCGAATATCGGTATGGAGGCGTACAAAATAGAGCACGCCGCGAACCGCCCGACCGTCCATATTCCCGGAATCAAAAACCTGATGCAGAGCTTCATCGTAATTCTCGACACGCCCGGTCAGATAATCATCTTCAGGTATTAGTTCCCAAGCGAAATCGGCATTGTCATCGCAGGCATAGACCAGAGTTTCCACGATAGCAGCACCTACATTATGTCCGGTTGCCTCAGAGGTATAGACGGCACCGCACTGGCATCTTCCAACAGGGAATTCCGTCATTTTTCTGAGTGGCGCGTGGGATGGCCTACCAACTTTCTGGCCGCAAAATGGGCACCATGGTCGTACAATAATATGTTCTTTAGGCATGTAACTTGCTCATTCCTTTCACTACTCTCACTGCTTTTCCGACTCTATCTTTCTAAGCCAGCTTTCCCTGAAGACGCGACACGAAATTAGGATCCACCGAATAGCCGAGTTCTTTTGCTTTATCCAGATGCATCTTGGAATCGGTGAAGCTGCCTTTAAAGTAGAGCGCAACCGCCAGATTATTATGACCAAGAGCAGAATCCGGACTCAGCTCAAGTCCTTTCCTGGCTGCGGCCACGGCACGTTCGTCCTCGCCTTTCATGGTGAGAACAGCAGTAAGATTTATCCAACTGCTGGCCAGTTTCGGATCATACTGAATGGCCTTTTCGTAGCAAAGTATTGCTTTATCGAAATCACTCCGCTGCTGCCAGATCAGTCCCAGATTGGCATGAGCTTGAGCACTATCAGGAGTTACCGAGAGAGCCTGTTCATTAAGTTCCTGAGCCTTATCCAGATCACCTTGACCGAAATAAATGGCTCCAAGATTTATCATACTCTCATTGCTGAGATCATCTATTTCAATGGCTCGTTCCAGGGCTTTAATTGCCTCAGGTATGCGCCCGGCTTTCATACACACAAGCCCCAGATGATGGAAGGCCATTACCGACTTAGGATGTTCCTGACATTTTTTCTCTAGCTCTTCAATCACCTTCGGCAAATCTTCCTGCAACTCTTCAGACATAGTTTCCCTCTATATAAAAATACGGCTAAATTTCTTTACGAACCATCAGTTCTCAATCAATACAGACAAAGAACCAGTCTTGACCTGCATGCGCCTTCTCACCCACAAAAGCCTCGTGAGATCTGCCCTCAATGAGCGCATACACTATAGACACCTTGAGCGTACTTGCAACAATAAAATATGGTACTTGAACAGCATCATCGATTACTTGCATGCATCAATGGATTAGCAAACGACGATAATTTTTATTTCCCGGCTAGTATTTTTTTTGCCAGCAAAACATCCTTACCTATTTGTTCCGACAGCTCTTTTGGCCCGGAGAATTTCTTTTCGGCCCGTAAAAACTGCAACAAATTGACTTTGATAGGTTTTCCATAGATGTCTTCATTAAAATCAAAGATATGCGTCTCCGCCACCAACAGTTCTTCTCCAAAGGTTGGATTGTAACCGATATTGAGGACCCCTCCATAGTTCTTCCCTTCACAACAGACCTGGGTGACATAGACTCCGTGTTTCGGCACCAAATCTTCCTCGTTAAATTTCAAATTCGCTGTTGGATAACCTATCACTTTGCCGCCTCGCTGTTTACCCACCCGCACCGTGCCGCGAATCTGGTAGTAGCGGCCGAGGAGTTCTCTTGCTGCGGCCATTTGTCCATCTTTTACCAGCTCACGGATTTTAGTTGAACTGACGAGCTGATCGCCAAGATAGCAGGCCTCAACCACCGTCACAGGAAAATTATAGATTTGCCCCTGCTGCTTTAAAAAATCGATATTGCCGCTACGTCCCTTGCCAAAAGCATAGTCATAGCCTACTACCAGCTCTTTTACGCCAAGTCTTTTAACCAGCAGCTCGGCAACAAATGCATCAGCCGTTGTTTTGGCAAACTTCTTGGTAAAAGGAATAACCAGAAGGACATCGATACCGGAGAGTTCGATGAGTTCTTCTTTCTGCTGACAAGTTGAAATCAGTTTGATTCCTCCCGGCAATAAAACCTGGAGCGGATGGGGATCAAAGGTAATGACAACACTCATACCGCCAAGCGACCGAGCTTTTTCCACGACTGTCGCAAAAAGTTGTTGATGCCCGTAATGAACCCCGTCAAAATTGCCGATCGTGACGCAGGCATTGGTGAACGGTTCAGTAATATCTTCAATTTTGTTATAAATTTTCATAGGAACATTATAAGAGTATATTTTTTTATTGTTATGACTAAGAATGTCTTGACAAAACCTCTCGCAAGAAGCATATTCATGCGCGTTGCCGAAGTGGCGGAACTGGTAGACGCGCTAGGTTCAGGGTCTAGTGAGGGTTTCCTTGTGCGAGTTCGAATCTCGCCTTCGGCACCATTTAAAAATTCAGGGTTTAGCCTCGTATACGGCTAAACCCTTTTTTTGTGTCTTTTTACTTTCTACTGCCTCATACTATCTTTTGCTGTTTTATGCAGCGCTAAAGATAGTATTTTTTTCATCATGACTCTCATCCAGTACCGGAAGCATAAAACAGAAAGTTGCGCCTTCTTTTTCATTCTGCTCGGCCCAGATAATGCCGTGATGATCTGCAACAATACGTTTACAAATAGAGAGGCCAAGTCCGACCCCACCCATTCCCCTTGAGGTTTTCCGCCCTTTGACAAACTTGCCGAAGACTGCTTGCAGCTCCTCTTTTTCAAGACCGACTCCCTGATCGATGACCATAATTTTCCAGGCAGCCTGCCGAGCGCCGTTGCTCTCCAGAAAATCTTTTTTAAGAACAATCCGGACTTCTTTATGCGAAGCGGTGAATTTCATGGCATTGAACAACAGATTACGCATAACTTGGTAAAACTTGGTCTTGTCATATCGTGCTAATGCAGGGTATGGGGGAGCCTCCAGATAAAGAGCTATTTTTTTTTCATCCATCGTAACTTTAAATTCTGCCACCACCTTTTCCAGGTCTTTTACCAGATCGTACTCCCTGAGACTATAAGAGGCCCTGGCGGACTCCAAAACACTAAGGTCAAGCAAATCACTCAGTAATTCAAGTAATTGATCGCCACTGGTGACAATCAAGTTGAAATACGATTCCAACTTTTCTCGATCTGCAGTACGAACCCGCTTCAAGCCCAGCCTGGCAACACATAAAATACTGTGCATGGGCGTTCGCAGTTCATGCGACATGCTGGCAAGAAATTCTAATTTCGCCTCATTGGCGAGCTGTGCCGTCTGCAGAGCCTGTTTCATTGTCGTAACATCGGTGCAGATACCCGCAGTCCCATAGATGGTGCCGCCACTTTCTCGTAAAGGGAATTTATGCACAAGCAGGTTTTTTTCTTGACCACCCAGGGTAAAGGTACCTTCAAGTTCCAACGATTCTCCCGTTACAACAATTTCCAGATCTCTAAAGCCCAAGAAACGACCCAGTTTATCCGAAAATATCTGCAGATCGTTTTTTCCCTGCAGTTGCTCCAGGGTTCGACAGCAGAGTTGCTCGAAAGGTTTGTTTGCGGTGAGATAACATCCATTGAGACCCTTGCAATAAATAGGCAACTCGACATTGCGCAGTATTGCGTGCAAATAACCTTCACTTTCAGACAGAGATTTCCTGGTTATTTCAAGGGCATCTTCCATCTGTTTTCTGGCTGTAACATCACGCAAGGTGACAAAAACGATTTGTTCTTTCTGCCAGCTCACCCTGCGCAGGTTAACGTGGACCAGAATGGAATTTGGCGCTCCCTTTCGTGCCATCGTACATTCGAAATTCTCTTCCATGCCACCAAGAACTTTTTCCCAGTGATTCCGAACACTCAACCTACTGTTCGCGGGCATGGTAAACGATTGCAGCGGCACGGTATTGACAATCTCCTCCCGACGCGCACCAGATATATCCAACATTGCCCGGTTAACATCCAAAACCCGGCCATTGAGATCACAAATGACAATGGCATCATTGGTGAGATTGAACAGTTCTCGAAGCCTTACTTTGCCTTTTTCCACTTCCCGTCGAAATTCTTGTTCCTTGGCGATAGTTTCCGCCAGACGGCTGTTCGTTTCTGAAAGTTTTTCCGCCTGTCTCTCAAACAGATAGGCCGTAATCAACGCATCCCAGTAATGAAAATTCCATCTTTTTGTTTGGGCCAAAAGATACAAAACAAAAAGAACTATCCCAAAAATAACCGGTATAAGCACAGTTTCCTGCATAAACAGACCAACTACTATAACAGGAACAAAAGACACCAGAAGATACGTTACGGTCAGGGCTCTCCAGATACAAAAATTAACCATAGCCCCTGCCCCGATACCAGAAGAGAAAACGAGTACGAGCAAGACCGGAAAACCTTCAGTATAAATATAAATAAAAATGGCCGTAATTGTCCCCCAGACGGCAGCTATCAACAGACACGACCAGAAAAATATCTGAACCCAGGTGGAAAGGAGTTCCGCAGAATCCTGTTTTATGCGCGTTATCGCCAGATAGCGTCCAATAGCGCCGCCAAACATAAGAACAGCCAACACAGTGCAGATAAACGAGGAATGAAAAACATACCCCGAAGCGGTAACCGTCAGGGCAAAACAGAGCGGGACAATAAATGAACCGGGCAGTGAACGCTCAGCTATTTCACGAGCTGCTCTTTGCAGCAGCAGTTGGATTTCCACCGCCGAGAACTCTATTGATCGGAGCGACAGTGTCTTTGACAAATCTCTAAACTTCACCATTGATGTAACCCAGCAGCAGAGTGTAAGAATAGATTAACAACCGGAGGAACAAACCGAAGACATCGGAAGTAAACGGGCGCCACCGGCATAAAAGAACGTTTACTATAATTATTTTCGCGTATTTTGGCTTATTTTTCTGGAAACAGTGCTCATACGGTCGAGAAATAACCTCCGCCTACTCAGTTTCCACCCTGAGACGAGACATTTTTTTCTCAATCGAGACGTTCGATACATTGAACCGCAGGCATATAATTGATTTCGAAGTCTCGCTATGCTCGCTTATCTCCGAGGATTAAATTTTGAGAACAACGAAGAGTCAGGGAAAAATGGCCGTTTCAGGATGGAAACGACTTAGCTCGCCATACGGCCAGTGCTTAGTCTAAGGTAATGAAGAAACACCTGGCAAAAAGTCAGATTTTGCCAGGGACAAACGGCAGAAGCATCACAATTATTTATACATATTCCAATGCACTATGAAGAGTAGTTACAATTATTCCTCCTGCCATCCTCTTTTGAAATGCAAACATTAATAAAGTTACCTTGGAATTTTCCCTTTTTATTTTTCATAAAAACGATAGTATCCAATCTTGACGGTTATCGCATAAGCTCCTATTATAGCACGACTAGACTCGTTAATGAGTTAAATATTTTTCTATGAAAGGTGCGAACCAGGCTAAGAACACATAAAGGAGTAAAGAATGCTGGAACTGAAAAAAGGCGACGAAATTCTTGCAGTTGTTGGTGGTGTCACCACCATCGCCGGAGCCAAAAAAGTATTTGCCGACAATCTCGATGCAGTCAATAACCAGAAGTTGGCGCTGATCAAAAATGAAGAAGCACTGATTAAAGTTGCCAATGCCATTGCTATGTGCCGTCCGGACAGCGTCTTTGTGAATACCGGCTCGGCGGATGACGTACAATGGATTCGAGAATATTCACTCAGACAGGGTGAAGAAAAAAAACTGGTGAAAGAAGGCCATACCATTCACTTTGATCTGCCGGAAGACCAGGCCAGACTGGTAAACCAGACATTTTATATCATCAACGAGGGAGAAAAAATGAGCTCTCTCGCGAAAACGGTATTACGCCCGGACGCAACCGAGTACATCCAAAAATATATGCCCGGCATCATGCAGGGAAAGACTTTAATCGTCGGTTTTTACAGCCGCGGTCCGGTTGGTGCCGAAGCGGCATTTCCGGCGATTGAGATATCCTCTTCCGGCTATGTTCTCCATTCTGCTGAAATACTGTACCGCAACTCTTTCAGTGATTTTGATGCAGAAGCACAACGCACTGGCCTTTTTTTCACCAATGTTCACTCCGAGGGCACAAACACCTCCGCAGATGTACCGAATGCCCGTATCTTTATGGACAGAAGCTGGATGACCACCTTTGCTACCTTTTGTACCTATGCCGGCAATACTCTTTTACTAAAAAAAGGCAATCACCGGTTCAGCGTTGATTATGCTACCTATTATCAACGTGAACAGCAGCTGTCAGAACATATGTTTATCACCGGCATGACCGGTCCCGGCGGCAGAAAAACCTTTTTTGCCGGAGCGGCCCCCTCCGGATGCGGGAAAACCACCACCGCCATGGTGGGTACCGATTTTATCGGTGACGACCTGGCTCAATTCTGGATTGATAAAAGCGGCGTGCTGCGAGCTATCAACCCGGAAAAAGGCATCTTCGGTATTGTGGAGGATGTTAATCGTGAGGGAGACCCCTATTTAATGGACTGCCTGCGTGGCGAAGGAACAGAGGTCATCTGGTCGAATGTGCTTATTACCGACGGAGTACCGCACTGGGTCGGCGATGGCGATCCAGTGCCGGACAAAGGTGTCAATTTCCAGGGAGAATGGTTTACAGGAAAAACCGACCAGAACGGCAAGCCGGTACCGATGTCCCACAAAAATTCGCGCTGTACCCTTGTTGCCTCGGCAATTGCTAATCATGCAACAGAGTTATCCGAAGATCCCAAAGGCGTACCTGTTAAAGTTATTACCTATTCGGGCAGGGATGCTGACACTATGCCCCCGGTCTGGGTTGCCAAGAACTCCAATGAAGGTGTAGCAATAGGGGCATCAATTGTCTCCAAGGCCACAGCCACAGAAGTTGGTGCGACCGGTGTCAACCGCCAGCCTTGGGCCAATGCACCTTTTATTCCAGGTGCGCTGGCTGATTACATGGCTGCTCAATTCACCTTTTTTAATTCGCCAAAATTCTCCAAAACCACTCGACCGATTATGGCAGGCTTGAATTATTTTCTGACCCATGGAAATCGTGGCGGGACCGGCAATCAGCTGCTGGGTGAAAAGAAGGACGTAAGAGCCTGGCTCGGCTGGCTGGAATTGTTTGCCAACGGTGATGTGCAGGCAATTACCACACCGATTGGTTACCTGCCCAAATACCAGGATCTGTTACCACTGTACAAAGCCTTTGGTAAGGAGTATCCAAAATCTCTCTATGATATGCAGTTTGCCCTGTATGCAGATAAGATTGTCGAGCGCCTGGATCTTCAAAAGGAAGCATATAGTAAAGAAGCCGATATCCCCCCCGTTCTCTTCGAAATTTACCAAAGCCAGAAGGACGAGCTTCTTCAGCTGAAAGAAAAATTTGGCGCTATTATTACCATGGATAAACTTGATTGATTTTTACCTGGCACAGCCCGGCCAATCGGCCTGGCTGTGCCACTCTTTTAGCTACACTTTGTTTACATGACCCTGCCTTCGGCACAGACATCCGAGAGTCTGATCGCCCGTGTTTCAGATCCTAATCTTCTCGATACCTACTCCCTGGTTCTCTCTGCAGCCGATATCACCCATCGGATACAATATTTTTCCGAGCATCATATCGAGATGTATGTGTCTGCCGAACAGCAGGAAAGAGCGCTTTACGAAATCGCGGAGTATGACCTTGAAAATCGGGACTGGCCTCCGGTATCTCAAGCAGATACCTTCATTCCTACTTTCCGGGCAATGAGTACAGTGGTCATTGGCTGCCTGGTGTTTATGTATGGTCTTTCCGGGGATTGGCACCTTAAATCTTTCTGGTTTCAAAAAGGGGCCGGTAACTCGTCGGCGATTATAAACAATCTTGAATTGTATCGTCTGGTAACCCCACTCACCCTGCACGCCGATATCGTCCATCTTATGGGCAACTGCTTTCTCGGCGGTTTCCTGTTACATTTTTTTTTCCACCTGACCGGCAATGGAATAGGCCTCTTCGCCATGCTCGTCACCGCAACTATGGCCAACCTGATCAATGTGCTGATCCATGGTCAAGGCCATATGTTTGTAGGATTTTCTACCGCCATTTTCAGTGTTATCGGCATGCTCTGCACTATCAGCTTTGCCATGCAGACCAAACGACTTTCGCTGCATTTTTTCATGCCGATTATGTCGGGCTTGGCGCTTCTCGCCTTTCTTGGTTCAAGCGGCGAAAGAACTGATCTTGGTGCACACCTTTTTGGCCTTTTATGCGGCCTCGTGTGCGGCAATGTAGTTCGTCTGCCATCTTTTCTATCTGTGCGCAACTCTTTTGCCGCACAAACGCTACTGGGCATTTTTAGCTTTAGCATATTCTACCTCTGCTGGATTGTAGCTCTCAATGGATGAGAAGATCGAAAATAGTGGCAGATTGACACTATTTTGACGATTCAGATTGCAATCAGTACCATCTATTATTACCCTTGTGGATTCATTGCAGCATTTCCCAGGCGTTCCTCACCAATTACAACTTGTCATGTAAGATGGGTTGTCATTAAGAAGGTATGCTCTCAGATTACTACGTTCAGGAGATTTTCTATGTCCAATCAGGATCAACAGCCTCCATGGGGGAAAAAGCACAAGCCGCAGACTCCTGAAGAGATTGTGGCACAGCTGATTAACAAATTGCAGGATTTTTTCTCAGACAAGAAGAAACCGCCGCCTCCTCCAGGCGACAATCAGGGTCCACCTCCTTCGCCATCATCCCCTTTTGCTAACCTCGGTAAGGTACTGGCAATTATCCTTATTATTATTGTCTTTCAAGGGGTGTACTCATCTTTCTTCAAAATTACTCCCAGTGAGGTTGGCGTTGTCCTTCGACTTGGCAAATATTCGCGAACGACACCTCCCGGACTGCATTTCAAAATTCCGTATATTGACCATTTATACAAGGTTGACGTGGAAAATATTCGCAAAGAAGAATTTGGCTTTCGAAACCGCATCGCCGGACAGCAGACCTCTTTTGATCAGCGGGTTTTTGACAGCGAATCGCTCATGCTGACTGCCGATAAAAATGTTATCAATGTCGCCTGGATTGTCCAGTACAGAGTCGCCGACCCCTACGCCTTCCTCTTTAAAGTAGCTGATGTACGCCAGGCAATTCGTGACAACTCAGAGAGTGTTACCAGGCGGATAGTCGGTAATATGGATTTTGACTACGTGTTGAGTAATCGTGATCTTCTTGCCGCATCAGTAAAAATAGAGTTGCAGGAACAACTTGATAAACTTTTCCCCAAAGGCACCAGCGGCGTCAATATTGGTACCGTGCAATTTCAGGATATCAATCCACCCGATCAGGTAAAACCGGCTTTTAATGAAGTAAACGAGGCTGATCAGGATATGAAACGACTGGTCAATGAGGCTCAGGAAACGTATAACAGGGTCATCCCTAAAGCATCGGGCGATGCCAAAAAAATTATTGAAGAGGCTTATGGCTATCAAGCCGAGCGTGTCAATGACGCCAAAGGTGAAACGCAGCGATTTAAAGACATTCTCAAAGAATACAAAAATGCCCCTGAAGTAACGCGTAAACGCATGTATCTGGAAACCATGAAAGACATTCTGCCTAGAGTAGAATCCGTCTATGTCATTGACAAAGATCAGCAGGCCCCGCTGCCGCTCCTGAACATCACCTCAGCAAGCGGCCTATCGGCAATGCAATCGAAAGCGACAGATACTACAGAAAGGAAATAAATATGAAACAGATAGCCCAGTTTTTTCTTGTTGGACTCGTCCTTTTAGCAATTGTTGTGGTGTATGACGGCTTTTTTATTCTCGAAGAAGGTAAACAGGTGGTTATCACCCAGTTCGGCGCTCCGGTAGGCGACCCGGTCACCGATGCCGGTTTGCATTTCAAAATGCCTTTTGTACAAAAGACCGAAGTATTCGAGAAAAAAATTCTCATTTGGGACGGTGAGCCCAATCAGATCCCGACCAACGATAAAACCTATGTTTTTATCGATGTTACTGCCCGCTGGCGTATCTCTAATGCCTTGAAGTTTCTGCAGGCAGTCAATAATGAGGCAAGAGCGAAATCTCTTTTAAGCGACATTATTGATGGTACTGTCCGGGATATGGTTAACAAAAACGATCTGATAGAGATCATCCGCAGCTCAGACTGGTCCATAGCCACCATGTCTGAAACCACAGCGGTGTCGACCATCGGCGTCAGGCCGAAAAACGGTCGGGATGGAATCTCCAATCAGGTGCGTCAGATTGCCGCAAAAATCACCCCGCAATACGGCATCGAACTGATTGATGTAATCATCAAAAGGGTCAACTATATTGATTCCGTACGGCTGAAGGTATATGATCGAATGATTTCTGAGCGGAAAAGGATTGCTGCAGAAAAACGATCAACTGGTGAAGGCCAGAAAGCCGAGATTCTTGGTACGGTGGAGCGTAAGCTTAAGGAAATTATTTCCACTGCCAATCTCGAGGCTGTAACTGTAAAAGGAAAGGCCGATGCCGAAGCTTCAAAGATTTACGGCGAAGCTTATTCACTCGATCCCGATTTTTACGGTTTTCAAAAAACCCTGGAGAGCTACTCTGCGATTATCGGCAGTAATACTTCTCTGGTACTCTCCTCCGACTCCGATCTGTACCGTTTCCTCAAATCGGTCGACGGAAAATAACAGCCCTAGAATCTGACTATTTGGTGGCCTGGGTATCATCCAGGCCACCGCTTGTTCCAGGATACGCCGGGGCCTGGCTCTTCTGGTAGGGAATTCGTCCCTTTGTGGTGAGTATCTCAAAGAATTTTTCCAGTTGTTGCTCATCTTCAATAGTGTCTGTATGGAGTTGTTCAAAACGACAATTACAGTAACTCAGCTGTCCCTCACACCAGGGGCAGATCTCGACGGTGCATCCCAGCAAATGGTTTTCTCCTTCCTGCACCCCACATACCGGGCAGATTTCATTTTCTGTAGTACTGGTTGCCGCATATTCTACAAGATATTTGACTGGTAGACATATTTTCAGGAAATCTTCCTGGCTTTCCAGGCCCAAAAAGGACAACATTTCCGTATCGATCTCCTGCGGGTATTCTCCCATTAAAAGCACATGCTCGGCCGAGACGGCGTACAGATATGCAAAGGATACGGTCGTTACAACAAAAAGATGTACTCCCTTCTGATCAATGAGCCTGGCAATCCTCACAACTGCTTCTTCACGAGCCTCGGGTAGATTAAAATAATATTCACGCAATAACCGGACAATAAATGCATTATTTTTATACCTGTCCAGCAATGCAACTGCAGACTGCAATTCATTTTCCGGCACAGAATATTGGATGAAGAGTTTTATCTCTTCGATTAACTGGCGGGGTTTATTTTCCAGAGCCATGGTGGTCCTTACATTGGATGTTGTGTAAATTCCTGAAATACAGCGACAAAGATCGCAATATTAAGGTCGTTTACCGAAAAGTGAAAACTAAACTAGTTTCCATCCTGAAACGCGACATTTTTTTCTCAATCGAGGCGTTCGATAAATTTAACCGCAGGATTATAATTGATACTCCGAGGATTAAATTTTGAGAACAACGAAGAGTTAGGGGAAAATGGCCGTTTCAGGATGAAAACTAAACTATAGTGCCTATCAGGAAAGCATTCCAGCAGCAAAAACCAGACTTAGGCTCTACTCTGACCTTTTGCCTTGACAGTCAAAACTCCCTTGCTCCATTTTCGGGATACAGTACTGCTGTCGGAGGTCTGATCATTTTGCCAAGCTCGTTCCCACAACAAAATTGACAACCAGAGGTACATCAATCTCCAGTGCGTGTTCCATCGCCTCTTTAATTATCAGTCTGGTCGGCTCCAGTTCCTCCTCGGGCAGTTCGAAAACCAGTTCGTCATGAACCTGCAGCAGCATTCTGGCGGACAACCCATTCTCCATGATGGCTTTCTCGCATCGAATCATCGCCAACTTGATAATATCGGCGGCAGTCCCCTGGATAGGGGTGTTAATGGCTATTCTCTCAGCAAAATCGCGGCGTACCTTGTTTTTCGAATTGATTTCCGGAACAGTTCTCCGGCGTCCGAGCAAAGTAGTCACATAGCCTTTCTCCCGGGCATTAATAACGATGTCCTGCATAAATTTTTCCACCCCGGTGTACAGATGAAAATAACTATCAATAAATCGTTGAGCCTCTTTTCGTCCGATATCGAGCTGATTGCCAAGACCAAAACTGCTCATGCCATAGACAATACCGAAATTGATGCTCTTTGCCACTCGGCGCATCTCCGAGGTAATAAGCAGCGGCGAGACCCCAAAAATCTCCGCTGCGGTTCTGGCATGTATATCTTCACCTGATCTGAAAGCTGTGAGCAGCGCGGTATCCTGTGAATAGTGGGCGAGTACCCGTAAATCTATCTGGGAATAATCGGCCGAAAGAAACATCAGTCCTTCGCCCGGTACAAAGGCGCCGCGGATGCGTCCACCCTCCTCGGTGCGTATGGGGATATTCTGCAGATTAGGATCACTGCTCGACAATCGACCGGTTGCTGTGACTGCCTGATTAAATGATGAGTGTATCCTGCCGGTCGTCGGATCCTGCAACAAACTGAGCTTATCAACATAGGTTGTAAGCAGTTTAGTCAGCGTCCTATAGCGTAAAATCAGCGCCGGCAGTTCATGTTTTTTTGCCAGTTGCTCCAGCACCTTAACGTCGGTTGAAAAGCCGGTTTTGGTCTTTCGACCATGAGGCAACCCCTGCTCTTCGAACAGTATCTGAGCCAGCTGGGCCGGCGAGTTGATATTAAAGGTATGATCGGCCAGGGTATAGATCTGTTGTTCTAAAACTTCTAGCTTGCCGGTAAACTCAGTCGACAGAGTGGCAAGGACACTCGGATCCAGACAAATTCCAGCCAGTTCCATCCTGGCCAGAATGGTAACTATCGGCATCTCAACTTCCCGAAAAAGTTCCATCACCCCATTTTTTGTGAGCATCGGCTCAAATTCCTGCCATAACAGCAAGGTGCCATAGACATCCTCGCAACTATAGATACCGGCCTTGTCTATAGCAACATAAGCAAAGCAATCCTCCCTTTTATCTCCGGCAACAACCTCGGCAAAGGAGGTCATCTTCAGACCACGCTGCAGGCAGAGAGCATCGAGTTTAAGCGAACGGCCCTCATTCTCAAGAAGATACGCGGCAATCAACGTGTCAGCCAGCGGTTCCGCGAGCTCAATCCCCCACTGCTGCTTTATTACCGTGTAATCGTATTTCAGATTGTGCGCTACTTTGGTTATCGCCGGGGACAATAGGATCGGCTTAAGGGCAGCCAGAACTTCCTGCCCGTCGAGCTGCCCTTCTGCCAGTTTTCCCTCTGCATCGAGGTGACCAAATGGAATGTACCATGCATTCTTGAGATCAGCGCAGAGGGAAATACCCACAAGGCGGGCATTTCTGGCATTTAATGAGGTCGTCTCCGTATCGACCACCAGGAGATGGACATCTCGTAGCGTCTCGACAAGTTCAGCTAATTGGAGGCGATTGCGCACTGTCATAAAACCTTCAACAGGCACTGCTGTTGAAGTATCGATGCCTTTCAGCAGGCTGGAAAACTCCAGTTCTGTGTATATTTCGGCCAACTGCCTGTCATCACCCTGCAGGACCTGATAGCTGTCCAGTTGCTCCGGAATGGCAACATCAGATTTCAATCTGATCAAATCTCTAGAGAGATAGGCTTGAGCGCGATGAGCGATTATATTTTCTTTCATCTTCGACTTTTTCAAGTCATCAAGGTGCGCATACAACCCATCAACGGTGGCATAATCGTTGATCAGTTTCTCTGCAGTTTTCGGCCCGACACCCGGCACCCCAGGAACATTGTCCGCACTATCCCCTACCAGGGCAAAAAAATCGAGAAGCTGTTCCGGACCGAGGCCATATTTTGCTTTAATCGCCTCCTGATCCATTACCTTATCCTTCATGGGGTCCCACATAACTACATCTTCTGAGACCAGCTGCAGAAGATCCTTGTCCCCGGAAACAACGACGACTTTATGACCAAGGGCGGTGAATGTTTTTACCACGGAGGCAATGATATCGTCGGCCTCGACATCCTGTTCCTCGAGCATGAGGATGTTCGATGCTGTGACAAAACGTTTAATAAACGGGATCTGCTCACTGAGATCATCTGGCATCGGCGGACGATTAGCCTTATACTGGTCATAGAGCTGGTGGCGAAAGACCGGTCCCCGGGAGTCAAAGGCCATGGCCAGGTATTTGGGATTTTTTTCCCGGATCAGTCGTTTAATCATGGTAACAAAACCGAGGACTGCATGCGTTGACAAACCTCTGCTGTTTGAAAGCGGTGCTATGGCATGATAAGCCCGATAGATATAAGCACTGCCATCAATGATGTATATTTCTTCTTTCACAGCCTGTGACTCCATTTATATTTGAGAATTGCTCAGCACAAGTGTAGGCCGAAAAACGAGCAGGCCTTCTTTTTTTGATGATCCGACTATAGCGGGTTTTCCTGCTTTTGCATCGAAGAATCGGTGCCCAGGCCCGGTCGCTAAAATTTGGGCAAAAAAAAAGCCCCGGGACATAATACGTCCGAGGCTTTTCGTTGACTCTAGTCTACTCTTTATTTTGGTGATCGCACCCAGGAGGCCTGAGGGCCTTTATCACCGACAGTTTCCCCAAAAGTCACACTGTCTCCTTCGGTTAGATCATCCATATTCAAATCTTTCAAGGCGTTTTCATGAAAATATATCTCTCTCTTATCTGATGAAGTTATAAACCCATAAGATTCATGCGGAGAAAGTTTTCTGATGACGCCAATACCATCTGTTGAAACATCTTGGCCGGACTGCTTATGATTTTTCCTTTTTTTCCTCTGGATCTCTTTGAGTTGTAAGGTCAATACGTCAAAGGACTCAGTGAGCGCTGCACGTACAGTCTCTGCTTTTCTGGTGACTACAACCGTATCGTTAGGTACTGTCGCGATCAATTTGATCTCAAACCCACCCTCTTTGTGTTGGGTAGTGGCTTCAATGCTGACACGCAAATGCAAAACAAAATTTGGATAGAACCGAATGAGTTTTTCCTGTTCCTCTTCAATCTTCGTCTGCCAACCTTTACGTAACTCAACATTTCGGGCTTCGATCTTCAGTTCCATATAGTTCCTCCAGCTCTGTTTCAAACAGCGACTCCACAACTGTCTTACTCATGCATCGTCAAATGCATCCCTTGCACTCCATCAACAAACCAGACAGAGGGAACATCTCAAACATTCTGGTCGAAGACGGCCTGCTCTTATTTCTACTATATTTCCCTCTCTCTGAGAATCAAGGTCGTTCAGCATTTTATCGGCACAATCGAGGCAGTACCTGCTTTTTAACTGAAAATAAACCGACAAACGTGGCTATTCAAACAATTTCCATGTACAATTGTATGCTTTCAAATCTAGCCAGAAAATCATTACACTAATGGAGTGGTCCAGTGCACAGTGGCAAGAACGGAGTCATCCTTCTCAATATGGGCGGACCAGACACTTTAGACAACGTACAGCCTTTCCTTTTCAATCTCTTTTCCGATCGGGAGATCATCCCGCTGGGCCCCGCCTTTCTCCAAAAATTTCTCGCCTGGATAATAGCCCGACGGAGAGCACCGAAAAGCAGAGCAATTTATGCCAAAATAGGCGGTGGTTCTCCGCTCAAAGACATAAGTTTTCGTCAGGCAAAAGCCCTGCAGGATGTCCTTCGTGATGATGGCGACTACATTGTGACCGTCGCTATGCGGTACTGGCCGCCATTTGCCGACCAGGCAATACAGGAACTGCTGACCGCAGGAGTTGATCATTTTATCGCTCTCACGTTGTACCCCCACTATTCAAAAGCCACCAGCGGATCATCCCTGTCGCATCTGCAAAAAAACCTGCAGCGACTCGCGCCGGAGATCCCCCTGACCTGTATCTCTTCCTGGCCTGCCCAGAGCGAGTATATTAAGGCAGTGGCTGAAAATATATTAAAAGGGATGCAGTCCTTTGCGTCGCAGCCCGTGCAAATAGTCTACAGCGCGCACAGTCTCCCCGTTTCTTTTATCCAGAAGGGGGATCCCTATGTCGAGCATATCAAACAAACCATTGGGGCGATTGAAAAAATCACCGGTCAGAACGGCAGACTCTGTTACCAGAGCCGGAGCGGTCCGGTTGAGTGGCTCTCCCCCTCAACCCCTGAAATGCTCGACACCCTTGCAGATCAGGGATGCAAGAATATCCTGATGGTACCGATAAGCTTTATCTCAGATCACGTGGAGACCCTGTACGAAATAGACATGCTGTATCGGGAACAGGCGGCCAATCGGGGTATGTGCCTCAAATCGAGTGCCTCGCTCAATACCAATCCCCTCTTTATTCAAGGACTCAGATCCCTGGTTCTGCAGAAAAACAGCTGATTACTTATCCCTGCCCATAGAGCTTGGAAACCGGCGCATCCGCACATTCATAAGCAGCCCCAAACCAAGCAGCGTGGTCATCAACGAAGAACCGCCATAGGAGACAAGCGGCAAGGGTATACCAACGACCGGCAGAAAACCCATAACCATGAACAGGTTGATAACCGCCTGCCAGAAGATAAGCATCACTACTCCGTAGGCGAGCAACACCCCGAAACGATCCCTGGCATACATTGCGATATACAAGCCCCAGAATAAAAGAATAAAGTAGGTTGCTATAAAAAAAACACTTCCGGCAAAACCCCACTCTTCACCCCAGACCGAAAAAGCAAAATCAGTGTGTCGTTCCGGGAGAAAATGCAGATGGCCCTGCGTCCCTTCCATATACCCCTTACCGAATCTGCCTCCGCTGCCGACGGCTATTTTAGACTGCAATACCTGATATCCATGTCCCATCGGGTCCTGTTCCGGATTAAGAAAGGTAGCAATCCGCTGCTTCTGGTATGGTCTCAACAATTGTTCCCAGGCAAAGAACACCGCCCCGAGGCCAAGGCTCCCCATGATGAGGTAGGTAGACAGCTTAAGCTTGACGAATACCGTCATCGAGACAAAAATGATGCCAAGCATCAGAGCCGTGCCCAGGTCAGGTTCTAAAAGAATGAGCACAAAGGGGATGGCAGTTAGCACTATAGGCATGACCAGGTCTTTAATTGCGTACCCATCAGTAATTTCTTTTCTCGAATAATAGCTGGCAAGAGTGACGACCAGCATCAGCTTAGCCGGTTCAGACGGTTGCAATTTAAAAAATCCGAGATTAATCCAACGCTGGGCCCCCCCGGCCTCGTGCCCGGCGACAAAGGCAAAGAGTAGCAGGAGGATAGTTATGACATAAAACGGATAATTCCACGAATGCAGCTCCTGATAATCAAAACTAATGATAAACACAAACACGGTAAACCCCATGAGGAAAAAGTATCCCTGCCTGATATACGGAGGCATACCATACCCTTTTGGTGGAAACGAGGCGCTGTAAAGGTTGAAAAAGGCCATGGTGCAAATCAAAAAGATAAGCAGCATTAACACCATATCAAAATGTTCAAACAATCGTCGGTCTATGCGAAACATTGACTTATACCGTATACCCTTTTAGCTTTATTCGACACGCTTAGTGCTCTTTCTCTTGCACTGTCTGATTCAGCCTGCCGCTGAAGTATTGATTCAAAACAGCCCTGGCGATTGGACCGGCTCCCGATCCTCCATGGAGGCCGTGCTCAACAAGCACTGTCACAGCAATCTCCGGATCTTCCGCTGGAGCATAGCAGGTAAACCAGGCATGATCCCGGTATTTATAGGGAATGTCTTCTTCCTTGAGATTGCGATATTGGGCTAATCTAACCACTTGAGCTGTTCCGGTTTTTCCGGCAATCGTCAACCCTTCGATGGCAACTGACCGAGCGGTACCACGTTTTCCCTGGACCACTCCCTCCATACCTCTTTTTATGCTCTTGAAGTACCGGTCGAACCCAGTGAGCTCACTTATCAGTTCCGGTGAGAAACTTTCGACGACCACCCCTTCCGGGTCGGTAACCTGTTCGATCAGCTGAGGTCGATATAATTTCCCACCACTGGCAAGCGTTGCTGTCATCACACATAACTGGAGAGGAGTGACAAGATTAAAGCCCTGGCCTATGACAACAGAAAGCGTCTCTCCATCCTGCCATTTGGCATTTCGATTTTTTTCCTTCCATGCCTTTGTAGGGGTAAGACCGGATTTTTCGTATTCCATCTCAACCCCTGTTTTCTGGCCGAGACCAAGTTTCTTTGCATATTCCGCCAACCTGTCAACCCCCACTCGCTGGCCGACCTGATAGAAGTAAACATCACAGGACTCGCTGAGGGCCCTAAACAGACTGACCGGCCCATGTCCAGAATGTTTCCAGCATCGGTATCTTCTGTTGCCAAACGAGTAGTAACCAGGACAGTAAAAAACCGTATCTTCATCTATCACTCCTGTAGCCAAACCTGCCAGAGCGGCAACCATTTTGTAGGTTGAACCGGGAGGATACATTGCCTGGACGACTTTATTTATCAGCGGATGTTTGGGATTATCGAGTAATTCATTCCATTTTTTGACTGAGATCCCACCAACAAAATCGGTTATATGGATCGTAGGGGCAGAAACAGCTGCCAGCAATCTACCGGTCTTTACCTCCATTGCCACCACAGCTCCCGACTTTTCACCTGCCGACATATAGCTTTCAGCTATCTGCTGCAGATCAACATCAAGAGTTAACCGAATCTCTCTTCCAGGCAGTGGCTCGACTGATTTGAGTAACTGCTGTTCAAAACCTCTTGCATCAACCTCTGAGTAACTAAATCCTTTTTCACCTCGAAGGTCTGCCTCCCGCTCTTTCTCCAGACCTCTCTTGCCGACGATGTCTCCTCCGCTATAGATGTCACGGTCTGCAGATGCCAACTCCTTTTTGGAAATTGAACCAAGATAGCCAAGGATATTTGCAGCCAGGTCTTCGTAATGGTAGACCCGGACAGGTTGCACTTCTGTTCGTATACCGGAAAATTCGTGATTATGATTTTCCAGATAAGCAAGAGTCTTCCAGTCGATATCTTCCTTCAGCGACACCGGTATATATTTAGGTATATCAGATGCGTCGCGGATCTTTTCCCACAGCTCTGAAACATCCATATCAAGAATAGGTGCAATTCGTTTCAGTACACTACTTAAGTCATGGGAATCTTCCTGGATCAGGGCAACATTGAAAGATGGACGGTTGGTGACAATTTCCTTGCCATTACGGTCAAGGATATTACCCCTGGGCGGGGTGAGTTGTCGGATCCTGACTCGGTTACCATAGGCCCGTTTCTCGTACTCGTCACCATCATTAATCTGCAGGATCCATAGCCTCAAGACAATGACAATCAGGAAAAAAAGAACCACTGCGGAAGCCGCCAGCAGTCGCTTCTTTAATAGATCAAGGGCTCCTTCATCGTGTTCGGCGATATCGGCAATATTTTTAAATGATAACTTGGGGCTCATTCTATCATTCCTGGTTACATCGGTTTACGGGGACGACGACGAAGCGGTTTGCTGCGCAAACGATATTTCTGCAGAAACTCGTACAAACAACTGCATAGCAGAAAAAGAGGAATTGCCGCCGCGACCAGCACGGCTGTTCTCTGCAGTGTAATTCCCCATGACCATTCCGGTAATTCTTCCGGCAAGGTAAGTGAATAAACAAAATAGTAGGTAATCTGCAACAGAAAATAACTCAGGCCAACAAGTGGAATCTGATACGTTGACTCCTTGATGGGGCTTTTGTTGGTAAGGAATTTAAGTACAGCAAAAGTCAAAAGACACAACAGAGGATAAAACCCCAGATAAACCCCCACCATAACGTCCATTCCCCATGCCAAGGTAAAAACCAGCACAATACCGGGTATCCAGGCAAAGCGATAGGCGATGAAGGTTACGAGGATAAAAAGGAAATCCGGTCGACCGAGCCACAGAGGCAATGACTGCATTAATGTTGTCTGAAGAACTATCAAGGCAATCCCGAGCAGCCAGAATGAAAAAAACAACATTACCCGCGTCTACCTCATTGGTGAAAGATTTGCTGAATCGAGTATTTTTCTACGATCTGTCGGATCAATAAATACAAATTCTAATTTCTGGAAATCGACATCGGGTTGTACTTCAATCTCCTGAAACATACCCCTTTTCTTTTTATATACCTTCGACACCTTGCCAAGAGGTATTCCAGCAGGAAAAACACCACCTATACCAGCGGTAACAATATAATCACCTTCTTCGACATCGGCATTTTTAAGCACATATTCCAGCACATACCCATGCTCACCGGCCCCTTTAAGAATTCCCCTCGTACGGTTTTTCTGAATCATTGCATCAATAGCGCTGCTCGGCGCATTGGCAAGTAACACTTTCGAATAATGTTCCGCTGTATGAATGACCTGTCCGACAACTCCGCTGGGAGCAAGAACAATCATTCCTTCCAGGACATCATCTTTTCGACCGCGATCAACAACTATAGTCTGAAACCAGTAGGCAGGTTCCTTACCGACAACGCGAGCTGCCAGTGGTTGGAAGCTCAATTTATCCTTAAAAGCCAGTAACTCTTCAAGATGCAAATTTGTACTGTATCCTTCTCTATATTCAGCCAGTTCTTTCAAATATTTATCGACAAGCCCCTGAAGCCTTTTATTATCTGCCCGTACATTCCACAGGGCAATATAATCGTCTTTCAGAGCAGCGACCCCGGCAACCGTACGCGTCAGCACACTCTGTATTGGACCGATAAAGTCCAGGGTAAGCTGATGCGGCGTACCAAACCGTCCGCCAAGCATTGAGGCGAGCAGCAGGAGACCAACGACACCTAATATTGCTACCAGTAGTAAAATTCTAATGTTAGCAAAGACAGATCGTCCCAGTATGGCTTTCGTTTTTTTTTTCCGCACAGATCACTACAGGTTAGAGCAGCACATGAAGTACCGGTAAGCAACAACCGGCCCAAATAAATCGTTGTTGGAAGCAAACACTAATCGATAGTGACCTCACGCAGGATATCAAGATTATCGAGTGCTTTTCCGGAACCGAGAACAACTGAGGACAGGGGATCTTCGGCAACAATTATCGGCATACCTGTCGCTTCCCGCAGACATTTGTCAAGATTTTTCAATAAAGCCCCGCCGCCGGTCAGGACAATGCCGTTGTCGACAATATCAGCGGCAAGTTCAGGCGGAGTCACCTCAAGGGCAACCCTTACCGCTTCAACTATTACATCAACCTGTTCGGCTATCGCCGATTGAATTTCATCCGCAGTTATCTTCAGAGTCTTCGGCACACCTGAGACAAGGTCCCGACCTTTTATATCCATCGTTTCATACGGTTCTTCCGGCATGACATTGCCAATGGTCGTTTTGATCAGTTCTGCAGTACGTTCGCCAATCGCCAGGTTGTGCTTACGCTTTATGTATTGCAAAATGGATTCGTCCATCTTGTCGCCGGCAACCCGGACAGATTTTGCATAAACAATGCCGGACAAAGAGATAACCGCCACTTCGGTGGTCCCTCCACCAATGTCGATAATCATATTGGCGGTGGGCTCGGTAATGGGCAAGCCGGCTCCTATTGCTGCAGCCATCGGCTCCTCAATAAGATAGACCTCCCGTGCCCCCGCCGATTCAGCGGACTCACGCACCGCCCGCTTTTCCACCTGGGTAATACCGGATGGAACGGAGATGATAATTCGCGGGTGGACTAAAGTCCGTCTATTATGCACCTTGTTGATAAAATATCTGAGCATTGCCTCGGTGACTTCAAAGTCGGCGATGACTCCATCCTTGATGGGCCGGATAGCAGTGATGTTTCCCGGCGTTTTACCGAGCATCATTTTCGCTTCATGCCCGACAGCCAGGACCTTACTCATCCGCCCGTCCTGCCTGACGGCAACGACAGATGGCTCCCGCAACACAATCCCCTTGCCCTTGACATAGAGCACTGTATTTGCAGTGCCAAGATCTATAGCCAGATCATTTGACAACCAGCCGAACAGAAAATTAAATGGTGAATACATACATTTTTCCTTGCTATAAAAGGCGCCAATAAAAAGGCGCCCTATCGCGCCTTGAAAATATATCAACAACCGCTGGATGTAGAAGCGGGAGCTTGTCTAAGTAACTTAAATGGTCAGAATGGAAAGTACTTCTCACAAAACGTCAAAGCATAACAAACCTCATTTCCATTAGCAACAAATATGGCATGTCATGCAAAAGAATATACTGTTTTTTATTGACACGAAAAACAATCCCTGTTAATCATGGGGCAACTTTATGACGAAGTCAATTTAGAGCATAAATGGGGCTATAGCTCAGCTGGGAGAGCGCTTGACTGGCAGTCAAGAGGTCGTCGGTTCGATCCCGTCTAGCTCCACCACTTGCTTGATATTGACACGGCATTTTTGAGTTAAGCACCATAAGAAGCCTATTTTTGTACACAACCCTGCACACACTCCAGAAGCTACAATCTGGACAAAGGGGCTGTGAAACAAAGTAGGCTTTTCTTATTTCTGCCTCCTGCATTCACAGCATCATTCTCCATCCTTTGTCTTTTTCCAGACCGGGCCGTTTTCCGTATCGATAACTACAATACCTTTTCTGACGAGTTCCTCTCGCGCCATATCGGCAGCCTGCCAGTCTTTCTGCAATCTGGCCTGCTCCCGGCGCTGGATAAGCGCGTTCACATCGGGGGCAAGAGGGCAGCCCTGCAGCCGGAATACATCCAGAACCTGATTTAATTTTTCTAGGCTTTTCAGGATATAGGTCTTTTGATCCTTGTCGAGATGATTGACCTGGAGAATCGGATACACTTTTTTGATAAAACGATAAATTGCCCCCATCCCTTTTGAAACATTCAGGTCATCGTCCATCGCTTCGAAAAACTGCTGCTCCATGGCCGAGACAAAGGCAGCTACTTCAGGGTGCGGCTTACCTGATGGCAGACAGTTTAATTTACAGGTAAATTCATCCAGGCGACGCAGCGCAGTACGGACATTATTCAGACGCTTATACGAAAAGTTCAGCGGCATCCGGTAGTGAACGGAAAGCATCATAAACCGAACTTCGCGTCCCGTATAGCCACGCTGTAGCAATTCTTTGAGCGTCACATTATTGCCGGCGTCGGCAGACATATTCTTACCGTCAACCAACACCAGCTCAGAGTGCAGCCAATAATTGGCCAGTGGCTTCCCGGTGAGTGCCTCAGCTATAGCAATCTCATTTTCGTGATGCGGAAAAATGAGGTTTCTGCTGGAGGTATGTATATCCATCGTCGACCCCAGATTTCTGGTCGCCATCGCCGAGCATTCCACATGCCAGCCCGGCCTGACATTCCCCCAATCCGTTTCAAAGAAGATGCCCTTTTTCAGCTCTGCCAGGGTAGATCGTTTAAGGAGGGTGAAATCCCGAGGATTATCCTTTTCATAGTTATCCAGATCGACCGTTTTGCCAAGCTGCATCTTGCTCAGGTCAATACCCGAAAGCCTGCCATATTTCTTAAATTTGGAAATATCAAAATAGATTGAGCCATGTTTTTCATAGGCATAGCCTTTATGGATCAGTTCATGGGCTATTTCGACCATATCGGCCACATTTTCAGAGGCCAGGGGATAACCTTTGGCTCGCTTGACGCCAAGAGTATCCATATCCTCCATAAAGCCGGCAATATATTCGCTGGTATATTCCTTCAACTGCTTTTCTGCTTTTTCCGCCCCGGCAATAGTATTATCGTCGATATCGGTGAAATTCATGTAGGCATCGACCTGCAAGCCTTTTGACTCCAGGGTGCGGGTAATGAGATCCGAGACCAAAAATCTGCGACAAAGAGAAAGATTGGCCAATTGATACGCTGTCGGCCCGCAGGAGTAGAAGGTGACCCGCCCCTCTTTCTGGGGGATGAAATCTTCTTTTCTCTTTGACATAGTATTGAAAAAACGCAGCTTTTTCTTGCCGTCCACCTTTTTAGGGGGAGTAAAAAGAGGTGTACTGAGATACCGCTCACCTCCATCAGGCAAAATAACAACCATCAGCCCGGCCGTAAGCTTTTGAGCATATTCGATGGCCGCAGCCATGGCACCACCACTGCTCATCCCGACCAGCATTCCTTCCTCTCTGGCGAGCTTTCTGGCCATACTGAAAGCGTCTTCGTCATCGACGAGTACTATCTCGTCGGGGATAGATTTATCAAAAATCCCCGGCTTATAGGACTCCTTCATGTTTTTCAGTCCCTGGATCTTATGATCAAGATGCGGCTCAACAGCAATGACTTTTACATGAGGCTGAAACTCATGAAACCAGGCGCACAACCCCATGATGGTGCCGGAGGTGCCAAGAGTCGCAACCACATGGGTGACCTTACCATCTGTCTGCTGCCAAATTTCCGGGGCGGTATTATTGTAATGGGCCCGCCAGTTTGCTTCGTTATTGTACTGGTCGGTCAGAAAATAACGCTCGGGAAACTCTCGTACCATAGCATACGATTTCTCAATGGCCCCATCGGTTGCCCTGTTGGCAGGAGTAAGGAGAATCTCGGCACCATAGGCCTGCATAATTTTGCGCCGTTCGATACTGGCTGATTCCGGCATAACCAGAACGCATCGGTAGTCTTTTGCAGCACAAACCATGGCCAGACCGATGCCGGTATTCCCGCTGGTTGCCTCGAGTACAATCTTGTCCTTACTCAATGCCCCACTGGCCTCGCCGGCCTCAATCATCGACAAAGCTATCCTTTCTTTTACCGAACCACCAGGATTGGTCGACTCCAGTTTACCGTAAATTACGATGGGATCATTACGAAAGAGCCGGTTGATTCGGATGATGGGGGTATTGCCAATAGCACTTAATATATCTGTATGTAACATTTCTATTCGATATCTGATAAAGAGACACCTGCTCAATCTTTCGAGAAACAGGATTATTTATTCCGCTTTTCTTTTACACGCCTGGGCAAGATACCAAAACTGCATCAATGCCTCCCGGCATTTTTCATCAGCAATAACTTCGACCTGACGCTGAAATGCGGCAATTTTTTCTTCACTTGGCTTGATAAATTCTATCTCAGGGGCCACTTTTCGATCAGACTTTGCAGTCTTGTCGCCAGAACCTTTGGGCAGAATCATCTTAATGTCTTTAAGACGTGACAGTCGAAAACAACTATTTAACGTATCAAGCAGTTCCAGTTTCTGGTATTGCAGCTGCTGCAGCCAGGAAGAATTTTCCACTTCCAGCCAGAGCACCTCTCTTTCAATCTTCAGCGGCTGGGCGTGCAGACTCACCTCTTCCCCGAGCAGCTCCTGCCATCTGGGAAAAATGGAATACAGATCAAGCTGTTTCTCCCAGCCTTTATCCTGCATGAGAGCGGGAAGCACCTGGGAGATCAGGCTTCCCCTGGAATTTCTTTTCCCAGTCATTATGCGTTCCATTTTTGAGCTACAACTTTCATCTTCACTCTTTACCTGGAAAAATGTCACTTGGCAAGTACCGCAAACCAGACGAGCTCAGTGATCAGTGTAAGCATTGCAAAACTGGATTTTAATGAAAAAGCCCGCCTTCCTCAGACGAGGAATGCGGGCCGTTTACCATTACCAAGAGCTGCTTGTTAATTAATAAGCACTCAGGTACGTTTCCAATTCCCAATCTGTTACGGCTGTTCTATAGCTATCCCATTCTTTTTCTTTTGCCTCTATATATTTGCCATAGATGTGCGCACCAAGGGTTTCCTTGCTTAGTGGGCTGGCTTTAAACTCCTCTATAGCTTCCTTGAGGCTACCGGGCATTACAGCAATACAATTCTCATCCATTTCAGCCGCACTCATCTTGAAAATGTCACGTTTGACTTCTGGTGGAGGTTTGATATTATTCTTCACCCCGTCAAGCCCTGAATTGAGCATCATGGCAAAGGCAAGATAAGGATTACAGGCAGGATCCGGGCAGCGAATTTCAGTTCTGGTGGACAGGCCACGAGCGGCAGGAATACGAATAAGAGCAGAACGATTTGATGCAGACCATGCACAATAAACAGGAGCCTCATAGCCGGGAACGAGACGCTTGTAGGAGTTGACCAATGGGTTAGTGACCGCAGAAAAAACGCGAGCATTTTTCAATGCGCCGGCTATATAGGAATAGGCAACCTTAGACAGTTTCAACGGATCAGACTCGTCAAAAAAAGCGTTGGTGCCGTCTAAATTGAACAACGACTGGTTGGTATGCATGCCGGATCCATTGATACCAAAGATCGGCTTCGGCATAAAGGTCGCATGCAGACCATACTTGGAAGCAATCGACTTAACAACCCACTTAAAAGTAACGGTGTTGTCGGCGGCGGTGAGGGCATCGGCATACTTGAAGTTGATTTCGTGCTGGCCTTCGGCAACCTCGTGATGCGAGGCTTCGATTTCAAAACCCATTGCCTCGAGAGTCTCGATGATCTCGCGACGGCAATCATTGCCCATATCATCAGGATCGAGAGAGAAATAACCGGCAACATCATTGGTGATGGTGGTGGCACAACCGTTTTCGTCTTTCTCAAACAGGAAAAATTCCGCTTCGGTCCCCACGTTCATGGTATAGCCAAGTTTTTTGGCCTCGGCCAGAACGCGCTTGAGGTTGACGCGGGGGCAACCGGAGAAAGGCGTGCCGTCTGATTTATAGATATCACAAATGATTCGAGCGGCTGCGATACCATCTTTGTTTCTCCAGGGGAGTACGGTGAACGTATCGTAATCGGGCTTCAGATACATATCGGATTCTTCAATCCGGACAAAGCCATCAATGGAAGAACCATCGAACATCATGTCGCCATCCAGAGCCTTTTCAATCTGGCTTTTGGGTATTGCCACGTTTTTCATAAAACCAAATATATCAACAAACTGGAGGCGAAAGAATTGGATATTTTCAGCCTCGATAGCCTTCATAATTTCTTCTCTAGTCATTTCAACAATCTCCTTTCTATTCAGTAGTATTTTTTTTCATTGTCAGCTTCCTGCCTTTCAGAATCAATCAAATCCTGATTAACATTTCTGACAATATTTGCAACAAACAAATGAAAATTCATTACATGTTTGTCATTTTTACAACAAGAAAATCTGATTAATAAACACCAATCCCGCCAAAAATCTTTGCGGCCTTTTTTCAGTACTCGCTTGAGGGGTATACGTTCCTTCACGAAATACTTCTCTTACAAAGGGCGCAAGCGGCTTGATCGC
>CBDTUM010000037.1:0-34720 GCA_965363495.1 uncultured Desulfopila sp. | reverse complement strand
GGTGCATGGGAGTGGTGTGCCGCAAAAGAAACAATCGGATCGAGAAAATAGCCGGATAGAGTCAGGACCAGTATCGCCGGCACGATCCAGTAGCTTGGTTTAAAATGGTGGTGCTCTTCTTTTTCTAGTATCTCCTCTTCTTTAGGGCGAAGAAAGAATAAAATGAGCGTGGTAGCCACACAGCCATATAACCAGAAAATATACTGGGAGGGATTCAGCAGGAAGAAACCGCCGGCAAAGATGGTGGTACAACCCACAGTCACCACAGTATACAACCTGCTTGTGGCAAAGGTTTTTGTCACTTGTCTGCAGATAACTGCTGCAATACAAAGGAGTATGGGGTTAATAAAGTTGGATCCGAGCGGCGTCGAGGCGGCAAAGACTATGTCGCCGATAAGCAGTCCAACCAGCAGGCAAACAGCTTCCGGACCGTTGGTGATAAATCCCGTTAAGGTGCCAATACTCTTGTTATTTTTCAGGCATTCTATGAGTATTTCGATGGCAAAGCCGATACAAAGCATGTCCGCAATGATTCCCACTGCGCCGACGGAGGCAAGCAGAACATTTCCTGAAAAGAGCAGGGCACTGCCGATAAAAAAGATAAGGACCAGAGCCCAGGCGGCGAGATCGAGAATTCCAAGGGAGTTTGTGAGAAATTTCTTCAAGATACTATTAAATGGCTGTAGAGGAGAGTAAGATCAGTGTTTGTGTCGGTTGATGAAATTGGCAATATCGGTTCTGTTGATAAAGATCGCACTTAAAATATGGCCGTCGATTTTGAGTGCCGGGATCATCCTGATCCCATCATTCCAGCTTCGTCGCGGCTCAGTTGCCACATCGATTATTTCCACGCGTATTTCCGGATGCTGTGCAGTTAACTCGAGGAGATATTTTTTGGTTACATAACACCGCGGGCAAAGCGAAGATTTGTAGAGGCTAATGTGCATGGTATGTTAGATTGGAACTGGGAATCCGGGACGGGAGTTCAATACAGCAAATAAATACTATGCTCCAACCATAGCGAATCTCGATTTTTTTCACAACAAAAGACTGCGAATCGTCTGATTTGCATGGGAACAAAAAGAGAAATACGGTCTTAACATAAAGAATTCCATGACAGCCGAACAAACGACATGCAAACAATGCGGTACCTGTTGCAAACAGGGGGGGCCCGCTTTACATATCCAGGATCTTGAACTGGTCAGCAGTGGCAAAATACCGGTGAGCCGTTTGATCACCATTAGAAAAGGCGAATTGGTCCACAAGCCCCTGTCAGAAAAAATCCAGCCGGTGACGGTTGAATTGGTGAAATTAGTCGGCAAGAAAGGGCAATGGGAGTGTTGCTTTTATGAAGACACGCTGGGCTGCACAGTCTATAAAGACCGGCCTTATGCCTGCCTTGTGCTCAAATGTTGGGATATCGGTGAGATTACCGCCCTCATGGAGAAGGATACCATAAGCCGGTTCGATATACTCGATAAAGACGATCCGGTCATTGCCCTCATTGAAGAGCATGAACGAATTTGTCCCTGTGATGACTTAGGTTATATCCAGTCCCATCTGGATCGACTGTCTGATGAACAAAAAAATGAACTGGAACAGCGAGTACGCAGCGACCTGAGCTTTCGGACTAGGGTCACTGGCGACTTGCAGCTAAAACTGAGTGAGGAGCTTTTTTATTTCGGCAGGCCGTTGTTTCAACTATTGCAGCCATTGGGCGTACAAATTTCTGAATCATCATCGGGAGTTCGACTTATCTGGGGGAAGTCGCGCTCTTAGCCCGAATTGATCATGAATATTTTTTGCCAGAGTGATGAGGCAGCAAAATGTTTATGGAATCCGGTTGAGTTAGAGTCATCTTTGTAAATTTTTACTCTGCCCTTACACCAACTACTAAATAAAAGAGATCAACCAGAGGAGTGGCCTTTGGTTTTTCATCCAACGCCCTGAGCAGAACCACCGGATTCATTACCATATCGATACTTTTGATCGTAGCTTCGGTGGAATCCCGCCATCCTGACTCAGAGGATACGGTTCATTGTCCCGAAATATCCTACCGTCAGACCATCCTGACGAATCACGTCACTCCATTTAACCTACCTGTTGTTCAGTTTCAGCTTTCCACCAAGGGAAAGCTGAAACCTTCCAAATTCTGCTGCCTACTACGAGTTACCAGCTTTTTCTTGAGATTTCTTCTCCTCTCGTGGAGATGGTAATCTGCTCCACCGGCACGGTTTGTCCTGCTTTTTCGATTGCCTTTTTAATGATGACATTCATGGCGGAACAGCATGGGACCTCCATTATAAGAACCGTCAGGCTTTTTAGGTGACAATTACGGATTATTTCAGCAAATCTATCAACATAGCTGTCTGCATCGTCAAACTTGGGGCAGCCCATCATTACTGCTTTTCCGTCCAGATATTTTTCCTGAAAATGTTGAGCCGCCACTGCCGTGCAGTCTGCAGCGACAAGCAGATCGGCATTTTGCAGAAAGGGTGCATTGGCCGGAATGAGGCGAATCTGTACCGGCCAGTGGGAAAGTGCGGAGCCGCCGGTTTTGGTTGTGGGAAGCTGTGCGGGAGTATTGGCCGACTGACAAGACGAACCGCCGGTTGCTGTGGCACGGGGAAATGACTGGATATGGGTTGAGGCGCAACCGCAGTCCATTGTTGCCGGTGGTTGCTGGGCCTTCGCCTTTTTCTTTTCTTCCTCCAGATAGATCTCAACCGCCTCTTCGTCAAATTCGTCAGCTTTCCGCTGGATGACCTTCAAGGCTCCGGTTGGGCAGGAACCGAGACAGGCCCCCAGACCATCACAGAGTTTGTCGGCTACCAGTTTGGCTTTGCCGTCAATAATCTTGAGTGATCCTTCGGCGCAATCAGGCACACATTGTCCGCAACCATCACATAACTCTTCATCAATTTGAATTATATTTCGTACTTCTTTCATATCTTTTATCCTCTCGTTTGGCTGATGAACGACATCGTCGTAGACTGCTTTTTCCCCGGGAGCAATACGATTTTTATCCTACTGGGGCGACAAGCAATGTTTATGTCTTGATAATAACACCGAACAGCGAGAAATCCTTGATCTGGGTCAATTGATGATAAGTAAATGGCGTTTTTCAGCATAATTCCGGTCAAAGTGAAAAGTTTACAACAGAAGTAATGCAGAAATAAAAAAGGCGCGGCATCTATTACGATACCGCGCCGCGCCCTAAAATGAGGTAGGGGAATTATCCGAGTATGGTCTGCAGGTCTTCTTCAGGTGTTGCTGCAATTGGCTTGCAGTCAAAATTTTCTACCAGAACGTTAAGGACGTTCGGCGAGATAAAAGCTGGCAGGGAGGGTCCGAGACGGATATCTTTTATCCCTAAACTGAAGAGAGTCAACAGAATAACCACCGCCTTTTGCTCATACCAGGAAAGGATCATGGACAGCGGCAGATCATTGACGCCACATTCAAAAGCACCGGCGAGTGCCACCGCAATCTGGATTGCCGAATACGCATCGTTGCATTGGCCGACATCGAGAAGGCGGGGGATACCGCCGATATCGCCAAGTTTTTTGTCAAAGAACCGGAATTTACCGCAAGCAAGCGTTAAAATCATGCAGTCTTCTGGGACTTTTTCAACGAATTCGGTGTAGTAGTTACGTCCGGGTTTGGCACCGTCACAGCCGCCTACCAGGAAGAAATGACGAATGGCTTTACTCTTCACCGCCTCAATCACCTTGTCGGCGACACCAAGAACAGCATTGCGGCCAAAACCTACCATGACACTGCCTTTATCGGTATCTGCAGTGAAGCCGGGCAGAGCCAAGGCCTTGTTAATTACCGGAGTGAAGTCTTTATCGCTGCCGATATGAACTAGATCAGGCCAGCCGACTAGACCGGTGGTGAAAACGTTATCTTTGTAACTGTCGGCAGGCTTCTGGATGCAGTTGGTGGTGAATAGAATAGCACCTGGAAACTCAGGAAATTCTTTGGCCTGATTCTGCCAGGCGGTGCCGAAATGACCGTAGAAATGGGGGTATTTTTTCAGTTCAGGATAGCCATGACAGGGCAGCATTTCACCATGGGTGTAGATGTTGATGCCTTTGCCTTCTGTTTGTTTGAGCAATAATTCGAGGTCTCGCAGGTCATGGCCGGTTATTAAAATTGCCTTACCGGCTTTGGCACCAAGAGGTACTTCTGTTGGGGTTGGATGACCGTAAGTGCCGGTATTCCCGGCATCGAGTAATTCCATGGCCTTCAGGTTGACTTCACCGCATTTCAGCGTTAATGCGACCAGTTGTTCCAGGCTTTGGCCGCTTTTGGTGAATTCTGCCATGGTCTCGTGAATATAGGCATAGACAGATTCATCTTCCTTACCGAGAATGGCGGCATGATCGGCGTAGGCGGCAAGACCGCGCATACCATAAACGGTAATTTGCTTGAGTGAACGAAGGTCTTCGTTGTCATCGAGCTTATTGATAAAGTCGAGATCCTGGCCCTGGGCAATAAGACCCTCAAGGGTCGAGGCCGGGGTAAATGATGCGACAGGGGCAGCAAAATCGACAGAACCGCCGGCGGCTATCACTTTGACCTTGAAGGCATCACGCAATTGAACGGTTTTTTTGATCAACTCCTGGAACCGAAGCGGATCAAAATCGACATTGGTAAGGCAGGAAAATACCGCTTCCATGGTGAAACGATCCAGCGCATTATCGATAAGACCGACTTTTCTTCCTGCAACAGCTACCAGAGATAAGCCCTGCACTGCGTAAGTTAGAAGATCTTGAAGTGCTGCGACATCACCTGGTTTGCCACATACGCCGATCTTGGTACAACCGGTTCCCTTGGCAGTTTGCTCGCATTGATTACAAAACATAGTACCCTCCTGATTCGAGTTTATGTATTCTGTGTTTGAATACTTGTTAGATGGATGAGTCAATTAAGAAGGCGAAAACTGCATTCCTCAATCGATGTTAGAAAGAGGATACACGACATACCTTGCTGTATCTTTGATTTAGGTCAAGAAGATAGTCTTTTTTTTATGTATTACAATGTGGAGACAGCGATGAGGCTGGAAGACGTTGCATTGTCATAACACCCACCGGAATAGTCGCCAAATGTATCTACTCGTGTGAACCCGGCCTTACTGAAAAGAGCGAGCCATTGATCGGCAGAGAACCCGACGATAGTATAGATTTTGTGCCAATCCCCATTCGCCTTGCCTGCCTGCATGGGGCGCACCCGGAATCGTTCTTCAATCTGCACTGATTGGGTATGCGGGGTATAGTGTTTGCGTATTTCCTTGATAATCTTCCCCCCTTCAGGGTGATTAAACATTTGAAACTGGAAAGTCTTTTGCTGCTGGATGAATTCTTTGCTCGGAACAAAAATTTGGACCAGCAGTCTGCCTCCAGGCTGCAGGCAATTTCTACAGCCATTGAGACACTGTATGATTTTTTCTTCGGAACCAAGCAGATTAAGCGTATTGTAGGGAATGAGGATTGCGGCAAAACGGACTAGAAAGGCCATCTGGGTCATGTCCATACAGAGATAACAGAGATTGTCCCCACAAGAATGTTTTGCTTGTATAGCTAATTGCAACATGGGCAAAGATATGTCTATGCCAATAACAAGACGATCAGGACAGTTGGATTCGGCCAGTCTGCCGGCGATGCGTCCGGTACCGCAACCAAGCTCAAGGATTGCACCCCGTTTTGGCAGCAGCGGTTTTAAAAAGTCGATATCTGCGGTATAACCGTCCATTTCAAGGGCGTAGAAGGAGCTGGCAAGTTGATCAGGCAGGGGCTGGAAAATATCTTCGGGTTCATCATCGTAATCCTGATATATCGTAACCATAGATCTCCAGGTTGCCGCTAGCTGTTTTCTCTTCATCTTGTTATTGTTGGATCGCCACAATAGCATACGCCGTCTTGACTGGGCAAGAAAGGAATGGACTCTTTACGCTGGGGCACTCTTTTTTGTTCTAAGGAAGTTGTCAATTTTTACAGGAGAAAGGCAGAATTGAAAAAGAATGCGCACCCAACAGTCTATTCCACAGAGCAGGGCAGGATCTGCCCTGCTGGCAACAAGCCACAAAAATCCGCCTCTGCAGGAGATGGGATCGTCAGAATTAGTCGGGAAACCAAGGGGCGAAAGGGAAAAGGGGTGACGATAATTTCCGGAGTGCCCCTCGATTCATCTGGTCTCCAGGCGTTGGCCCAGGAGCTGAAAAAAAAGTGCGGTTCCGGAGGTACTGTGAAAGAGAACCGTATTGAAATTCAAGGTGATCACCGGGATCTGCTGTTAGCTGAGTTAGCCAAAAGGGGCTGGCAGGTAAAACTTTCTGGTGGATGAATGTGGTTAAAACTCAATATGTCAATGTGGTGAATAATCATGACCATGTCTAATATAAAAGTGTCCTCCCTGCTCTTGTTGAAAGGTTTATTGTGCGCCATATTTCTTTTATTTGTTGCCGGTCAGATAGAACTGGCTTCGGCAGAGGGATCTTCCGCTGCACCGACCATGGCTATCACTTTTCAAGATCAATTGATTTCTGCCGAGTTGGTAGATGCTCCACTTATTGAAGTTCTGCAACGGATTCAAAAGGAGTTCGGCTTCAAAGCACATTTCCATGGTGACCTGACGGAACGGATCACCTTGTCATTTACCGATATGCCATTGTTGAAATGCCTGCGACAATTGACAGTCAATCAATCCTTATCGGTTGCTTCTCCACCGACCTCAAAGGAGCTTGAAAAAAATGAGCCAAAACAGATTACTGAAATATGGGTTCTCAGCCGGAGTACGACCAGACAAGCGGTTACAATTGCTCCCACTGAGCCGGTAATCCCGGCACCTGGCGATTCTGATGGGTCGATTAACACCGAAGAGAATTCTCCCGAACAGTTCATAGACACACTACAGGATGAAGACCCTGCCAATCAGTCGCCGCAACCTGAGAACGGTGAAGAAAGCAGTAAACAATAAAAAATCTTATTGCGATTGGTGATCCTGCTTCTGTTATGGCGATGGTCGAATTTCTACGCGATGCGGACAAAGAGATACGTTGATTGTCGGTAAGCGCGATCAGCTCTGTAGACCGTGAGGAGTCCACTCCTCTTCTCGGCTCAATCATAAGAGGGATGAATCCGATGCGGATGCAGAGGTGAAAACATGAGCCCAGCAATTGCTTCTGCAGTCATGTTCTGTGATGAAAACCATATTGTGCGTGCTTTTCGCACTCGGGAAACCATTTGTTTATCGAGGGTACCAAAAATTATTCGCCTGGCTCAAAGCCGATTTTGCTGATGGCCGATCTGATCTGCTCCCGGGCAACATTCTTATTGAGAAAGGTGGCTTCTCCCTTGTCTAGATTCACGCTGACCTGTGAAAGGCCGGAGACATCCTCAAGGGCTTTTTTTACCGAGCCAACGCAATGCTGGCAGCTCATCCCTTTAATCTTAATGTTTTCCATTTTATTCTCCAAAAGTTACCTGTTTTGTCTGCTGTTTGTCTGTACTTGAAGGGCGCACCATAACCATTTTTGCCGAAAGTACCAGCCCAGCCTGCCAACTGTTATGTCCCATGTGCGTATTTGTGTTTCGAATGGTGATTTGTCCTCTACGATCAGCTCGACTGGTACAAGACAAGCAGTCGTGTTGCCACAATGTAGTAATTTGATTATTAGGTTGAAAAAATCAAGAGGTAAGCCGATGCGAAAAGTACTGTCTCATGCTCTTGTCCATGCCTCTTTATCCGAATCATTGTTCCTTCTCTATCCGATTTCTTTGGCAGGCCAATTATACGGTCCAAGAATGAGATATTGTGCTCAAGCATTGCCAAAAAAATGTTTCGATACGATTCTATGAAGTAAGACTGTTTTTAGCTTGTCATCATTTTTTCTCAACACGTGTGTTGTCACTGCTTGGTAGAAAAAGGAGAAAGTATGAGCGCAATTGTCAGATGGTTTCTGAACGTGGTATGCATGATGATTGTCTCGGTTGCCATTGTCGAGGCCACCACACCCTCGTCGGAGCTCACCTCGCTTATAGAAGAAGCATACCAGAGCAATCAGGATCTTCTCAGCATGGCAGAAAATGCACGGGCTTTGCGCGCTGAAGCTCCTTTTGCCGGCTCCTTGCAGGATCCGGTGGTTGGATTCGCTATTGCCAATCTCCCGGTTGACAGTTTTGCCTTTGATCAGGAACCCATGACCCAGAAGCAGCTGTTTGCCTCACAGAAATTTCCCTGGTTCGGAACCCTTAATCTTCGACAGCAGGTCAGTCAATTAAAATTCATGGAAGCGGATTTCCAAGTCCAAAACAAGCGGCTGGCGATAGCCAAAAACCTTGCTGGAGCCTGGTATGACCTTGGCTCTACCAGGGAAAATTTGGAAATTAATGAAAATCTTAAATCAATGGTTACCCAGATACTTCGAGTGGCGGAAACAAAGTATGCCACCGGCGAAGGCTTGCAGTAGGATATTCTGGTCGGGCAGGTGCAGCATTCTGAACTTATCGACGAAGGAATAAGTCTGGCGAGCCGTGAGCGGGTCATCCGTGCGCAACTTGGCAGTCTGCTCAATAGGGGCGCTTTTTTCGAAGAAAACGGTCCCCTGGCCTTAGCTGAACCTGGCAACATTCCTGATCGGGCCCTGCTTAGCCTAGCGGCCTTGCAACTTAATCAGCTGGTTCAGCAAAGAAAGGTGGCAATAGACCGGGCGAAAGTCGAAGTGCAGCTGGCGGAAAAAGCGTATTTGCCCGAATTTGATGTGCGGCTCAGCTATGGCCAGCGTGAAGACCGGGCTGATTTTCTCTCGGCCACCGTGGGCATGACCGTGCCACTCTGGTAGTCAGCTTCCATGCTCCCATGCTGCACAGCGGTCTCAGACGCTATTGCCAGGAGGCGCGAGCAGTTCAAGGCGATTAATGCCAAAGTCGACCGGTATGTCGTTACCTTTACCATCAATCATGGTGACACGGATTTCCATCTGAGCAATCGCATCAGTGTCGCATTGCGCGCCTACAAAGTGACAGGTACCGACATGTCCAGTCTCATTGACCTGGAACGTGTCGCCTGGCGTGGTGTTCGCCACTTCCAGGATCACGCGATACCGTTGGCCAGGAACAACGGCAGCTGGCATAGGCTCTACATCCAGCCCAACGGCGCTTACCGGAGGAGCAAAGGAAATCTTAAACTTCAGGCCCGGGGCTTGATTCGTGGCAATGACGGGTTCACCATCTTCTATAAAGTGGCCGTTGAAACTGAGTCCCTGGGTCAGGCGAATAAACTGGTTGGGGTTCGATAAAGTACACCAGCATCGTTTCTGGGCGGAACGTATGCGCGAGAAGTGCAGGGAATTGCCGTCGCCGGCAATTCCCTGCCAGGCCTGGAAATCGTTTTCGGGATTGTTGGCCAGGGTTTGCCGGTCGAGGACTTGCTGAACTTTAAAGGGCATGACTTTTCTCCTCGTTACAAAGGTTTAGGCCTCGGCCCGCATTCGACAACTGCAGGCGGGGCGGTGACGTCGAGCCAGGGGCTGAGCTGTCCGACGGGCGGGCCGCTCGCAACCGTTGTTGTCAGTGGCCCGGATCCTTTCAGCAGGAATGCCAGGCATTCGAAATTATTGGGGAGGATTGGGTCGCCGATGACCTTGCCCTCAGGGAAGATGAATTCCCCGAAGGGGGCAATATACTGGCCGGCAACCAGCCCGTGCGCGAAAAGTGGAGCTTCCGGAACCAGTTGTCCATTGAGATTGGGGCCGTTGGCGACCCGCGCCATCAATTCACGCGGCGCACCCTTTAAAACACCGTTGCTATCGAAGAGGGCATTTGCTCTTTGTCCGAGGATCAGCCGGAAGCGGCCCAGCGGGGCAGGCTGAGCCGGGACGGAGTTGAACAGGCGTAAAACCTGGGCGCCGGTCACCGGGTCCACATCAATACCGTAGAGTTCGATGCTGCGGCTCGGATCGGTAGTCACCCCTTCTATTTTCAGGCGGTCCTGGGTCTCCTGCGGCAAGGTGGCGCCCGGATTTGCCGGATCACGCGGAATGAGTGGCCCCTGAGTACCGATCAGGGAACCCTCGATGAAGACATACGCCGGGTTCGTGCCGGGCGTGGTATATATGCCGACATTGGCCTCGACAGTGTGGGCCGAGATATAGTTATTGGTCCCATCCCTGGCGAGTGTTCCAGCAAAGATAATGAAATCTCCCGGCATTAATGGCGCCTGTTTGGTCTGGTCGCAGGCAGCACATGGAGGAATAGGCAGCGCGCCGCCGGGTGAGCCGGGAAGGCCGGCTGCCCCCATGACAAAGGTTGTGAGCGGTTTGCCGTCGGTGCCAAGCGGTCGGTTGGCAACCGGACATTCACCGGCTGCGCCTGCATGCGCGACACACATCGGATAGCCGGTTCCCGCGTGAACGGTCGGGTTGGCCTCATCGACCATAAACCGCTCGTCGGCGCCTGCATCAGGCGGCGCAAAGACGCCATTAGGATCGTTGATGCGAATACGCGTTAACTGCGTAGCCGGGACCGCCGGATCGGGGTTGGCAACTACGTGAATTTCCCCCTGGGCAGTGATTTCCCTGATAAAGCCGGCACCGGTCGCAAGCGAGTGCTGGGCAATCCAGATCAGTCCGGCGCGGTACTGGTTGTCGACAATGTTGCCGACGATGGTGGCTTCATAGGCTGCGAGCGGAGCGGGCGTATCAGCAAGTGCCAGTCCGGAATTTAAGCCGGGCGAAATCGGGTTCAAGGCGACAATGTCCTGAGCTGTCAGATAACGAGCGGGCATCTGGATGATAAGGTTTTGCGGCAATACCACCTCAACGCCATGGACCTTCATTTTTGCGCTTGACAGTGGATTGGTCTGGTTATCCACCGTCAGACTTTCGATATGACCGATTAAGGTGAACTGATGCGCCATCTCGGCGGATGCGGAGCCGGCCAATAAAAGCAACACAGCAATGGCTAAAGTGTAATTTTTCATAATGTGTTATCCTCTTTATCGGTCGAAGCGGTTTTCGACCCCTCAACTTTCAAATACATCGGCTGACGGTCAGCGAAGTGGAGATCGTGCGAGGCGACCTCAACGCTCAGGCCATAGCGGCCTGAGCGGGGGAAGATCCATTCACTGGTATACCGGCCATCTCCCACTTCGACTGCCAATTTGCGTACCTGCCATGTGCCGCTGGAAGAAAAAGCGAGAAGCCGAACATCCTTGAGTCCCACAGCTGGCTTGTTGGTTTCGTTATTGACAATCCTGAACAGGACCCTGCCGGGCATTTTGGCCGAAAAATTCGGCACGGATTCCGATTCGACTCGAATCGCCGCGCGGGTCTCTGCGGTTTCAATGCGCGGTGCGGCCTGCGCTTCTGCCGTAAAGCAGGTTACGAAATCGGGTGAATCAATGGCGATCGGGATATCATACGTTCCGCCATGGGGCAGCACGGTGGTGGTCTCGAAAACACCGGGCGCCGTTTGGCGGAACCCTCGATCAAGGGCCATGAGTCCCTGGACATTAGGCCCGTAGGTCTTGACGGTCCCCATGGGCGAGTTCATGCCTTCCATATAATAATAGGCAACGGCTTCATCAACATTGCCGACAAGGACGCCATGGCCGTAAGGGACGATCAACTTTGCCCTTGCCAGCGCCTCTCTTTTCACGACAGGTCTGGCTGCCGACTGGACATGCACCGGTATAATACGCCCGGAACGCAGCTCTGCCAACTCGACGACACTGAAATAGTCACCTTCAAGCCCTCGAATATAGGCATATTCATGCGAAAAACCAATTTCCACCGGCGACCGGGCGACCGATTTTTCAGCGCTGATCGTGTCGGTTTGGCTGTCAAAGAGAAGGAGTTTGCTGGTGGTCCGGTTCAACGCCAGCAGATACCTTCCTTCCGGCTCCATGACCATGGTGAAAACACCGGGTGTCACTGCAATGCGGTGCAGTGTTGTAAGCGTCACCGGATCTAAAACTGCAATTTCGCCGGAATCGGTTGCTGTGGCATAGAGGCGCTTGCTTTGCGGCGACCAGGCCAGGGATGGCTCGCCTGTTGGAATCTTGGTCGAAGCAAGCGTCTTGCCGGTCTTTAAGTCTATTGCCATGAGATTGCCGTCGGCAGTGGCGACAAACAGGGTATCGTCACCGCCCGGAGTCATGGTGACGGGGCCTTTACCCACAGCAACCGGGGCGGCTGGTTGCGTGCCGTCAACGCCGGCAATCGTCACAGATGCCGTCCCCGATAAAAAGATTGCCACCCGACCGTCGGGAAGCGGTTGCAGCTGGGTCGGCAGTGTTCCCTTGGCGAGTTCGATGAGCCCGGTTATCTGCCGTTTATGGGTATCGACCACCGCCACGGAGCTGTATATCGGCAGTGATACCAGCAGGGTCTGCAGATCGGCCGCCATTGCCCAGTCTGCCGGCACGCCGGGCAGCGGAATGACGGACTCAAGCTGAGTAATGGTAAAATCGACTTTCGGGTTAGCGATGCCTATTGTCCCGTCACGGTTTAAAATCAGGAGCTTACTGGCGTTTAGATCGACATCAGCCCGCGCAGTCACCCTTCCCTGGGTAAACATTTTAGCTTTCGCCTTGCACGACAGTTCGGCGGCAACCTGACTGTTGCGGCGAAGCATCATCCAGCCGGCAACAGGCTGACCCGAAACAGGCAGCCCGCTCTTGCTGTCGGTGATTTTAAGGATAGCGCGGGCCTGCCGGCCGGCGACGACCGCGCCGCCTTCAACGGACTGTAATTCAAAATCGATCTTTGCCGTTGCCGGATCAAACGGTGGTACATGCCCCCCGTGCTCCACAACGGCACCCATCTGCATCATTTCATGGCCGGCGTGGCCGGACATGGCTTGCTGCGCCGCCAGCCCTGCCGGCAGACCGAGGGCAAGGAGCGCGGTGACAGACATGGCTATAAAGAATTTATAATGCATCATATTCCCCTCAATTGCAGACATACAATCGGTCGCTGGCTGGATCACGCAGCGTCCCACCGACACATTTTGCAGGTTCAAAGACCCGCATAATGCCCCATTGACCACCACCGAAGGCAAAGCCTACCGGCGTACGATAGAGGTAATCGCCAGGCAGTTTCTCAGCCCCGCCCGCGCTCTCAAGCAGCACGTTTTCATGACGCCCGGGGCCCATCGCGTTGACGGTGCCGGTACGGTTCTGCGGACCCGGCTGCGCGGTCTGTACTGTGGAATTTTCAGTCCAGGGATATTTGACCCAGTCGTGACCGGACAGGGTAAACCCGCCATTACGCGGATGGCCGGCCGGCTCCACCAGCCGTAAACGGACTGGTGTCCCCGCTGCGACTGAGAAAATCGGGGTGGATGGATCGCCGTGGCCGTGTTCAGGTTTTGACGATAAAACATTGGTATAATCATAATCCATCATGGTTTCCGGATCGGCCGCCGGATTGGCGTCAAGACGTGTCCAAAACGGTTCGAAGCGATAGTTGAAGGCCTTCTGGCCGGAATCTTCCGCGTCATCGCCGTTACGTAAATTGGCCAGTGCCTCGCCGCGATACCGCAGGCTCGCGTCATTCTGATAGATGAGCACGAATTCCCGGAACGGCTCTGTGCCGTCGATTTTGGTCACAGTTGCCGCGGCGTTCAGGCAATTACGTTTACTTGCCGTATCGGCGGTCGGATCCCTGCGCAGGATATCGCAGTCAGTTTCCCACTTGGCATCAGCGGGTTCGATGACCAGCGCGCCAATGGTCCCATGCGAGGCCCCCTTGATGACATCACCAAAGTTCTGCAGCCCGATGGCCCCGAACTCGATTGGCGTGAACGTCGGCGCGGGTGCATCCGGTGCTTTCTTCCAGTCGCCGGCATACCAGCGGTAGGTTGCCCGATTGTCCCAGACATACTTGTCGTCGGGAAGGGAGTCGCCACTGGTGCTGGCGCACAACTCGTTCTCCTTTGAACTGTCGCAGGGATAGGCGAGGCTTGACCGGTTTATGCCCACTGCCGACCCGTCACTCAGCACCGCATTGCCGGCGACGAGCGGGGCGTGCAGGCCGACCGCACGCGAGGTTCGCAGGTCATTGAAATTGAGTCCATCAGCAATCGGCGGCATCATGTTCCAGCTCCAGTTCATTGGATTACTCAGGTCTTCCGGTTCGGCGCCGAACATATTGGTCAGTTCGACCTCGATGCATTCACCGGCACGGGCCCGCAGGATGAGGGGCTCGGGCTCCTTTTCGCCAGCGGCGATCAGCGTGACATCCGAGTTGTCGCGGGAGAGGAGTTCGACTGCATCCGGTGCGGCACCATCCTTAGGAGTCGCCTTGCGTGTGGTCTCACCTGTTAGCACGAAGAGCATTGCATTGGGGTCGTCAAGCTGGCGTTTGGCGTGATAAGAGAGTGCTGCGCCGGACTTGAGATTGCCGATGCGCCACGCCTCGACTTTAAACGAGCGCCGTGGCAGCAAGGGGCTGCAGGCGTTCTGGGAGACATTGACCAGCTTGTCGATCCCCTTATTTGTCGGCAAGGATTTGAGCGCCGGCAGGGGCTGGTTGGATCCGATCACCCGCATGAAACCCCACTGGCCATCCCACAGGTTGTCGGTCGCCGTTGTGCCGTAGAGATGGTCCTTGGTTTTGTGCGGCGCTGGATCTTCGATATTGATATTGAACTCGAAGTGCTCAGAAATACCTATATGCTGGGCGGCGCGATAGCCGCTGTTTTTCGAATCGGGTACCGCCAGCCATTTTGCTCCGTTCATAAAGAATATGTGGTTTTCTTCCTGCGCGCCCTGGATGAGCCGAATGAGCACATCGTCGCCCTCCCTGGCCGCGAGCAGTGGGGTGGCCGGATCGCCATCGCGGCGAAGACCCGCCGGTTCCGTGCAGTTGTGGTCATTGGTATCGGTGCAATTTCGGTCCAGATAGTTATCCAGGAAAATCTTCCGGGTATCAAAGGCAAGATTATCAGCGGCAATGGCCTTGCGGATTTCCTGGTCCTGCCCAGAATGAGCGTAGGATGAAAAAACATTGGCAGTGTCGCTTTGATCACAGACCTGGGCGATAACGCGCGCCTTACATGTCTGTACCGCACCTGGTGGCAGACCAGGTATTGCACAGTCCTTAAGGCGATCATTGCTCTCTGTCTCGATCAGGGCTTTGCAGCTAGCAAAGGAAGAAGCATCGCTCTCATTGAACGATTTCAGCGACCACTTGCCTGAGGTATCGGCGTATCCGATGCGAGCGGGAATCGGCTCGTTGCGGTAGTTCATCAACTGGCCGCCAGGATCGGAGATCGAAATGCCTTCGGGCCTGGGCAGTGATGAATTAAACACCATCTGCGGCAGGTCATGATCGAGGCGTCCGGGCGGACTGATTGGTTTGTTTTCGGGCGGTGCGGTGTAGAGCAGCGAAAAGTCCGCAACCGCGATGTTGTATTCACGATGGCTAAAGGTAGGGCCTTCAGGCGTTTTTGGACCGACGATGTTCGCCGCAAACGAGGTCGGACCACCGTCTGCACGGCTGACAATCTGATTGCCACTGTCGTCCTGGCCGCCAAAGGTCTTACCCGCCAGGGTTTGCCAACTTGAACCATTCGGCTCAATTACCAGCGCTCCGTAGAATCCGTGCTGCTGGTGCGAACTTGGCGCGAAATGGTCATGGGTGAAGACGGTTCGGATCGTCCGGTCGTCACCATCCTGATTGAGCAGCGGATCGGCCCACCAGCGCTGGATAGTTGACTGGGCGCCGCACCAGGGATGCTCTTCAAGCGCTAGTTCCGCCACAGTTGGGTCGGCGGAGAGCACATCGGGGCAGATCCCGCGTATGTCGCCCGCAAGGGGTCCACCCGGTTGGAACAGACGGTGGGTGAGTGGTTTCAATTCTGCCGTTCCCTTAAAGGTATTATTGGCGATAATCCGCTCGCGGATTTCATCAGGCGAAAATGTGCCGTCCTCATAGTTCCAGCCATTGCCGGATCCGTCGGAAGAGGTGACGTCAAACTTCACGAGGTGGATGTGCTGGCCGATCGTATCGGTCGGCGTGAAGACCTGGAAATCGTCCAGGTTGAGATTGGAGGGGATCAGGTTGGTCGCCTCGAAGACGACGCATTCGCCGGAATTGGCCCTGAAGAAGAACGGTTCCGCCGGACGGGTATAATCGAGGGTGGCCCTGGCGTCCTCTTCCAGGGTGATGATGCGCGTCTGTGGATCATGCCAGCCGTGTTTGTTCACCGGCATATCGAACTGGAGATAGGTGGCCCGGTAGGTGCGTTCGGGCGGCAGTATCGCCCATTTTGACGGATCGTCCGGGGCATCGGTTTTCTTGCCGACATAGAATCGCTCGGGGCATGGATCCGCATAGGGCGCGCCCGGTTTGGGTGTGGAACCGTTAACGCGGAACAGGATGTTTTTTTCCGGCGTACCGCAGGTGCCGTCAGCCATGCATGACTGGTACCCTTTCTCGGGCACACCGAATTTAGATCGCTTGATGGTGACGGCGTCAGGCCCTGCGCCGGCGTGAAATGCCATCGCCTTTTTCTCCTCCGGCGTACCGTCGAGCGGCAGCCTTTGGATCGAGGCCTTGGTCAATTTTGTGGCAAGACCAAGCAGCAGGTCACTACTATTTGCCAGCCGGACCCGTGAGGCGATACGATTGGCCTGCCCGAATGGATCGTCTTCGGCAATTGTCGGATCGAAATAGCGCTTTTCAAGATCGGTCGGATTACCGTTTTCGTCCTTGCCGAAAACCTGTGCGCCGATTTCTCGTTCGCCACTCAGCACCACATGGCGCATAAGCGTCTGCGAGCTGTCCTCGGTATAGGCATTCGGGTCGATGTCAAGCGGCGCCTGCGGCGGACGGTGACCGGGAATACCCGCGATGTAAAACGGATAACCCTCTAAGCCAGGTGTCGGCATGGGCGGCAGCGGCGTGTGCGGCAGCGGTACAATTGCCGGATTGGGTGTGCCTATGGCAATTTCACCATCCGGCAGCCAGCGGTCCTGCGTTCCATTTTCGAACACATCGTGGGTACGCCACAGCTCCCACATGCCCTGGGCGAAGTGGGGGTAGAGATGACAATGGAAAATCGAGTCGCCGGGCGTAAGGTTGCGATTCCCCGAGCCGCCATAATGCACCTCGTAGGTGAAAGATGCTCCTGGAGAAATAGTCTGGGAATCAAGATAAACGGAATCGGGATCGTTCCAGTCCTGCGTCCACTGATGTGCATGCAGATGAAAGACGTGGGTTTCCTTCGGTCCGGCATGCAGGTTGCGAAAACGTACACCATCGCCAAGATAGGAATGGTGCACATTTGACGGATCGTCATTATAGAGTGCACGAACCGCATTGTTGTCCCCATCGCGTTCGATGACCAGCGCCGGATCGCCCATCGCCCAGGAGGTGAGGAAAAATTCCTCCAGCTTGCACTCGGCGCAATCCTTTGCCGGGCCTTTTCCGGCACGGTTAGCCAACACCATCGCCCCGAGACCGGCAGCGCCGTAGTTGATACCCATGCCGTCTCTCAACGCACTGATGGGATCTTCTTCATTGTCAAGTTGCGCAAAAGCCTGAACCGCGGTGAGCTCGTCGTGGAAGATTACCGTGAACTCGCGGAACGGTTCGCCGCAGGATGAGCCGGGCCCTTTGATGTTTTCGCAGTTTTCTCCGTTGTCGCTGACGTCGATGATGGCGTTGATATCGGAATAGATCAGCTCGAAAGCCGCATCCGAATCGTCAGAAGGCTGCACCATTTTGAGAATGGGGCTGCCGGTTTTATCTTTGGCTGCATAGTCGATGACCGGCGTGCCGAGCTTTGAGGTGTCGACGGTGACGTTGGCAAATTGGTCGCCCGTCACCTGCGACCGGTACCAAACCGAACCGCGTGGCTCGACATTGACCGAGCCGAACAGCCCCAGGCTTAACTGCCCGCCATCACCTTCTCCACCGGCCGGCGCGGCCATGGAATACAAAAGATACCCGCCTTCCTTCTTGGCGCGCCAGGTATAGGTTTTTGTTTCGCCGGGGGCAGCAAGTGACGATTTGTTGAAGCCGACATTTGTGCCGTCGGACGCAATTGAGCCGGACAGTTCCAGCCCGTTCACATGGATGGACGCCGAACGCGTGGCCGGCTCGTCCGAATCGATCGAAATCTCGCGTCCCGTTTCCGGATCGATGACGTGTTCCTCACCGTCGCGCTGCGGGTCGAGAAGGTTGGTGAACACCACTTGCAGGCACTGACCTTCGTTGACACGAAGAACAATCGGGCGCGGCCGCTTGTCTGGCCTGAGTCGCACGTTGCCCGCCAACTGTTCATCCATGTGCAGATCCGGTTCGAGCGAAATCGCTATGCCGTCGACCAGTTCGGCTTCATTGTCATCGGTGCTGACCACGACATCGCGCCTCAGGGCATAGAGCATACCGCCCGGATTGAAAGCGCCAAAACGGTTGTAGAAATAGACCTGTTCGAGAGCAACGACATGAGCCCGCACTGTATTTTCAGGATTGCAACCGGCGGCAAGTGAGTCAGGTTTTGGTTGTGGTTTTAATTGACTGCAGGAAGCCAGCATTCCGCTGAGCATGAACAGCAGACCTAAATACAGGCAGAAAGTGACAAGTTTCGGAAAATGACTACGAACGATCCTACTCATGGCTTTTGCTCCGTCAGATGATGAAATAGAAGAACATATTCTCTCTGAGCGGAAGATACCCACCCTCATCCACCTTCCGCTTATATCTCCAAGAACATTTGGCGCATTGTGGCATTGCAAATACCCTATGTATGCATAATCAATGATGTACAGCACATTGTGGTATTAAAAATACCGAATGCATAACCTGTGCCTAGAGACAATGTACATGGGGAATATGAAGAATGATGTATGGAAGCAACCAGATATACAGATGCAGTTATATTTATGAATAACTGCAAGGGAGGAAAAATCCATGATATATGATGACTGGCCATCATATATCATGGACAAGAGGGGAAGTTCCCACGGAAAGGATTTTCAGTCCGGTCGCTCAATTCCCAGTCTTTTCATGCGCGACCGGAGGGTAGCCGGGTTAATTCCCAAGAGGAAGGCGGCGCCGTGTGAGCCCTCGATCACCCATTTGGTTTTTTTAAGTACTTTCTGGATGTGTACCCGCTGCACATCCAGAAGATTATCCGATGAGGCTGCTTCGTAACCGTCCTCATGAGTGGGTTTGAAAACTTCTTCTATTTGCAACTGCTTGTCACGGGAAAGGATAACAGCCCGTTCAATGATGTTTTCCAGCTCTCTCACATTGCCCGGCCAGGAGTAATTTTGAAGTGCTTGTATGACTTCTATTGGGATGTTTTGGATCTGCTTGGCAAACTCCTGCGTGTACTTACCGACAAAATGCTCGATCAGCAGCGGGATATCCTCTGTTCGATCTCTAAGAATCGGAACTTCAATAGGGAAAACATTTAAGCGGTAGAAGAGGTCTTTCCGGAATTTTTTCTTTTTAATTCTTTTTTGTAAATCGTGGTTCGTCGCGGCGATGATCCTGACGTCCACTTTGATGGTGTTTACGCCGCCCACACGTTCGAATTCCTTGTCTTGCAGCACGCGCAAGAGCCTGGCCTGCACCTCGTAGGGCAAGTCACCGATCTCGTCTAAAAAGATGGTTCCGCCGTCCGCCAACTCAAAGCGGCCCTGCCGTTGCTGCACCGCGTCGGTGAAGGCGCCCTTTTCGTGACCAAACAGTTCGCTTTCAATCAGCGAGGACGACAGATTGGCGCAGTTGACCTTGATCAGCGGCCGGTGTTTCCTGGGGCTTATGCTGTGTATCGCCCGGGCAATCAGTTCCTTGCCAGTTCCGGTCTCGCCGGTGATAAGCACGGCGGCGTCCGTGGGTGCCACCTGTTCCACGCGGGACAACACGTTCGCCATAGCATTGCCGCAAAATATTATTTCCTCGAAATCGTGGTGCTGCCTGAGCTCTTCCTGCAGGTAGATGTTCTCGGCTTTTAATTTCTCTTTGAGTTTTTTAACCTCTCTGAAAAGCCGGGCATTCATTATGGCGATGGCCGCCTGGTCGGCAAAGCCGGCCAGGTGTTGAACGTGTTCGTCAGTGAGCTGCATGGTTTTGAAAATGGCCATGACGCCGAGCAGTTCATTCTGAAACATCAACGGATAGCCTGCATAGGTTATAAAGCGGTTTTGCTCCAGCCATTTTGGGTCGGGAAAGCCATCTTCAGCCGCCAACCGGGTGAGCAGAAGTGGTTTTCTCATTTGGGCGATGCGTCCAATATGCGAGGTCCCGAACGGAATGCGACTGAATTGGCCGTTAAGCGTCGTATAAGAACCGGCGCTTGCCAGCAAGTGCAGACAGGACTTACGATCACTACAGGCACCGTTATGCCGACACGTGCCGCAAAGATCTCCGGGGCAAACCAGCCAGATACGCGCAAAAGATGCTCCGAAGTCATCCACCAGAATATTAACCACATTGTTCAGTACTTCCGTGAGATTCAGGCTGGATGTAATCTGGCGTGCAATCTGTTCTAAGCTGATACACTTATAGCTCGCAACCATTCGACCCTTCCCCTTAAAATAATTTAATTCTGATCAGTTCACATCTTCTGGTGGATGACCCGGTTCTTTAGGTGCACTTTCGTTGTTAAATTTATTCTGTACTACAAAAACCATCTTGTTTACAAACAGTTATTCTTAATTGTTGTCTGCATGCAACAGACCATGAAACCTCATTGTTTCCCGTCGGCAGCAATGATGGGGGTTGGGAAGGACGGCGTTACCGATCAATCGAAGCATTTTTCCCCGAATGGTTTTACTAGTGGATACACCAAAAAACAAAAATTAAGTTGTCGTTTTCTGAACCGTTCATAAAAAACAGGGTTGAGCTCTCTTATTTTTGGGAATAACGGAAAAAAAAAATTTTAAATTACGGCGTTGTTTCTGAGAAAAAGCAAGTGTGATATGCATTTTCTACTTCCACAAAATTGAAAACGTCCATAAACACCTGGAACAGGACCGGGGCAAAAAAGATCACTGGGAGATTATCCGGGAGGCCTCGGTGGAGGTCGGTCCTGCGCTTTTTTTTGATTATAAAATCAACAGGGAGGAGGCGGCCAGATATGGTCTGACCGTCGGTGATGTGCAGGATGTAATCATGACCGCCATCGGCGGCTTGAATATTACCGAAACAGTAGAGGGATTGGTGCGGTATTCGGTCAATTTGCGTTACGGTTTCGAGTTGCGAGATTCGCCGGAAAAACTGCGACGCATCCTCGTTCCAACCCCGAGCGGGGCACAGATACCTATTACCCAGGTGGCGGATATTACTATCCATAAGGGAGCGCCGTCAATTAAAAGCGAAAACGCCCGGAAGAATGCCTGGGTCTACGTCGATACAACCGGAGGAGATGTCGGTGGATATGTCGAGCGGGTCCAGCAGGCGGTCGCGGACAAGATCGATCTTCCTCCAGGATACAGTATTGTCTGGTCCGGTCATTATGAATATATGGTTCGGGCGCAACAGAAACTAAAAATCGTGGTACCGGCGACTTTAATTATCATCTTTTTGCTGCTGTATCTCAATTTTAACAATATTACCGAGTTTCTTCAACCGTGCTCTGTCTCCCTCTCTTCTGCCTGTATTCTGATCATCTGAAGGAGAGTTGCTCATGGCTGGTATTTTCTTCCAGTGCTTGTAACTGCAAATGATTTTTATAAAAGGAATCGTTTTTTAACTTGGCCCGTATCTATTTAATTGTACATTGTAATTATATACCCTGATTTGTGTGGATTGCATTGAAGGCATGAATTAAATGTTATATTGTTCACCTGATTCAGATGTTTCAATATCTTTTGCCTGTATTTTACGATACTGATAAAAACGGCCCTTACTCATCTATGTTCAGATCAAGACAACGCATTTTTGCTCAACCTCTATCTCTCAAAGTTAAATTATTACTGTGGGTTATGCCTATAGTAGTGACGGGACTCCTCTCACTTAATTTTGGTGCGTACTGGTATATTAAAAACGTAATCGAAGATGCGTTATCGAATAGCATGCTGGCTTCAGTTGGTAAAAGCGCTGAAAGCATCAACAGATGGCTTGCAACAATCATGATTGAGCCTGAAACCATTGCTGCAACCCCTGCAGCAATAGGGATTAATCAAGATTTTAGTCGCCTTGACAAGCAGAATATTAATCGGCATAAAATCCTCCATGCAAAACATCCTGATATTTTCCAGGATATTTATGCGGCAAATCGCCATGGCGAATATCATACAATTCAGCAAAAAGGTGATGGTTTTGAAATTTTTATCGGTGATATTCGAAACAGACCATATTTCCAATCTATTATGGCTGGAGGGCCCACCCAGATAACATCTCCGCTGATATCTCGAACGACCGCTAGACCGACTGTATTTATGGTATCTCCTATTGTTGATGGACAGGGACAGCCGCAAGGCTTGATTGGCGCCGGTATTTCTCTGCAGTATATTCAGAAAATAGCCGAAGAACTGCGAGCCGGTCAAACTGGATATGGGTTTGTCCTGGCAAAGGATGGAACATTTATTTTTCATCCGGATGCTCATTATACGATGCAGTCCAATATACTGCAGCTCGAAAACAGCTCGATGAAGGCACTCGGTGCGAAGATGCTATCAGGTGCTTCAGGCTTGTTTCGGTATTTCGATAAGGGGCAGATTATGGTGGCTTTTTTTCAGCCCATTCCGATTGCCGGCTGGTCTGTTGCAAACGTTTTGCCGGAAGCCGAATTATATGCTCCTGCCATCAAAATGATCAAGCTGCTGGCTGGCCTGACCTGTTTATTTATTGTTTTAGTGGGCACAGCAATTCTGCTCGCTGTACAAAATCTCACCAGACCTTTACAGCTTCTTGCAACTCAAGCTCAGGCAATATCTGCAGGAAACCTGGATTTGCCCGCGTTAGCACTAAAGTCTGATGATGAGTTAGGCAAGTTATCCGATGCCTTTAATGTCATGACGGCCAACCTGCAGACAACGATGCGCGGACTACGGCAAAGTGAGGATAACTACAGGAGTATCTTCGAAAATTCTTTACTGGGGATAATACAGACCTCCCTGGACGGTCGGGTGCTCAATGCCAATCCTGCTATCATGCGAATGCTGGGATATGACTCTTTTCAGGCGATTGAGTTGGCACTTACAGACATCAATACGCAGCTGTATGTTGTTCCAGAAGATCGACAACAAATTATTGCACTGCTTCTCGAATACGGCAAGGTCCAGGGGCGGGAGGTACAGTTCTTTCGGCGCGATAAATCCAAGATTTCGGTAGTTATGAATATGGCTCTAATCCGTAGCCCCACAGGCGAGCCAATTCGCATCGAATCCCTGGTCACAGATGTCAGCGATCGGAAAAAGGTGGAGTACGAGCGAGAGGTGCTGCAGGAACAACTGGTTCAGGCGCAAAAACTTGAGGCTGTCGGTCAGCTGGCGGGTGGCGTCGCCCACGATTTTAACAATATGCTCTCAGTCATAATCGGCAAAACCGAACTGGCTCTGCTGAATGTCGAGTCGTCCGATCCACTCTATAAAACATTTATTGATATAGGCAAAGCAGCTGAGCATTCGGCGAATCTCACTCGACAATTGCTCACTTTTGCGCGGAAACAGACGGTAGCGCCTACAGTAATCGATCTCAACGAAGTGCTGGGTGAAATGCTTAATATGCTGCGACGCATTATTGGTGAAGATATCGAGTTGATACAGATGCGAGCCAGCGGTCTGTGGCCGGTTAAAATTGATCCCGATCAAGTTTGCCAGATTCTGGCCAATTTATGTGTCAACGCCCGTGACGCAATTGATGGCATCGGCAAAATAGTTATTGAGACGAAAAATGTTTCTTTTGATAAAGCCGCCTGTGCTATTTTTCCTGATTGTCAACCCGGTGACTATGTCTGCCTCACTGTAAGTGATGATGGTTCCGGTATTGATCAGGAGACTCTGACCCATATTTTTGAACCATTTTTTACGACCAAAGAAATTGATAAGGGTACCGGCCTGGGGCTGTCTACGGTCTATGGTATTGTGCAACAAAATCGAGGTTTTATTGCCACAAAGAGCGACGTCGGGGATGGTACAGCCTTTAGTCTCAATTTTCCAAGATACAGAGGTGATGCACATCATTCGCGTGTGCAAAAAACAGAGGAGGTTCTTGTCTACGGTCATGAAACAGTACTGCTGGTAGAAGATGAACCGAGCCTGCTGGAAATGGCCAGGGAAATGCTTGAAAAGCTTGGTTACAAGGTATTGGCTGCCAGTACGCCTGAGGACGCGATCAAACTGGCAGTGGAGCATTCGAAAAACATTGACTTAGTGCTGACTGATGTTGTTATGCCAGTAATGAATGGACGAGATTTGGCCGATCTTCTCATGGCTATGCAACCCGATTTAAAATGCCTGTTTATGTCGGGATATACGGCTGACATCATAACAAATAAAGATGTGATGAATGAGGGCGTACAATTCCTGCAAAAACCTTTCCTGATTCAGGATTTGGCCCGCAAAATACGAGAAATATTGGATTGAAAGATAGACTGGAGGGGGGGCGCGGAGATCTCTTAAAGTGTCGCGGCGCTTCTGTTCAGGTAATTTTTTCTGATGCAGGATTGCCCATATTTTCATAATTATTCAGTGGAAAATCAGCAGTAAATAACTACCTTTATTATTGAATGTAAATATTGAAGTAAATTCTTAAATTCTTACGGTCAGATATTCTTGGTTATGGCAATGGAAAACTTTGAAGCCAATATTAAAGGTATGCATTGTGCGGCATGCTCCTCGCGCATTGAACGAGTGGTCGGCAATTTGGATGGGGTGAGTCGTTGTTCAGTCAATCTGGCAACGGAAAAAGCTAAAATTGCCTATGATCCGCTGGCGATCACCAGCACAGCAATACAAGAAGCTATCGCCGGGCTTGGTTTTTCCGCCGAGATCGCAACAGAGGATGATGAATCCGGTGCTTCGCAAGAGGCGGCTGACCGACTGCAGGTCATGAGGAACCGACTTGTTCCTGCTTTTGTGCTGGCCTTGCTCATTATGAGCCTGTCTATGGCCACCATGTTTGGCATTACCCTGCCGGAAATAGTAGATCCCGATCATTCGCCTTTCACCCATGCGGTCATCCAGTTTTTGCTGCTTTTACCCGTTTTATATCTTGGCCGAAATTTTTATCTCAACGGCATTCCGGCGCTCCTGCGCGGCGGGCCGAATATGGATTCTTTAATTGCCATCGGAACCGGGGCGGCGTGTATCTATTCCACCTGGAATTTGGTGGAAATCGGCTTAGGAATAAATCCGGTCGCCCGGGCCCATGACCTTTATTTTGAATCGGCAGCCATGCTGATTGCCCTGGTTTCCTTAGGCAAATATCTCGAGGCTCGATCCAAGTCTCGAACAACTGATGCTATTAAACAGCTGATGCAGCTTGCCCCGGAGACGGCCACATTAATAGAAGAGAATGGACAGCGCCAGGTAGCGGTGGCGGAAATAAGGGTGGATGATCGTCTTTTGATCCGGCCCGGGGAACGAATTCCTGTGGATGGGATAATCGTCGATGGGGAATCGGCAGTCGATGAGTCAATGCTCACCGGTGAGAGCATGCCGGTCATGAAACGAAAGGACGATAAGATTTTTGGTGGAACGCTCAATAAAAATGGCGCGTTAACCATGCAGGCGCAAAAAGTTGGCCGGGATACCATGCTCGCCCGAATTGTCAAACTGGTGCAGGACGCCCAGGGAACCAAGGCGCCGATTGCCAATCTTGCTGATCGTATCAGTCTTTATTTTGTACCGACGGTGATAGTGATAGCCTCTCTCGCCGGACTCAGTTGGTTTTTCCTTGGTGGTGCCGACTTCAGTTTCTCTTTGCGTATTTTTATTGCCGTGCTGGTGATTGCCTGTCCCTGTGCCATGGGGCTTGCTACCCCGACGTCTATAATGGTCGGCACCGGTCGCGGGGCTCAGTTGGGTGTGCTGGTCAAGAGTGGCGAAGTATTGGAACTTGCCCAGAAGGTGAGTTGCGTCGTCTTTGATAAGACCGGAACACTCACCCTTGGCAAACCTGTGGTCACAGATATTGTTGCGCTCGCCGAGTATGATGAAAACGCACTGCTGCGCCTTTCAGCCAGTGCCGAGAGCCGTTCGGAGCATCCCCTGGCCGAAGCAGTTATTGCTGAAGCCCAAAGAAAAACTCTCGCGATACCGGATCCGGATACTTTTTCGGCAAGCCTTGGTCGTGGCATTGCATCTTCTGTGCAGCTTGATAGCAATCGCTATGATGTGCTGGTCGGCAACATTGAATTTCTTCAGGAAAATACTATCGAAGGCCTGAGTAAACAGGTTGTGAGGCAGGCGAGTGCATTGTCCGATCAAGGTAAAACGGTATTGTTTCTGGCGGTCAATTCAAAACTTGCTGGTCTGCTGGCTATAGCCGATCCCTTGAAAGCGGAAGCTAAGAAAACCATCCAGGATCTTGAAAAGATGGGCATTAAGGTGGTGATGCTCACCGGGGATAACGAAAAAACGGCCCATGCGGTGGCTGTTCAAGCCGGAATTACCCGGGTTGTCGCTGGCGTCCTGCCTGACAATAAGGAAGAGGAAATCGTTCGATTGCAAAAAAAAGGCGAAATCGTTGCCATGGTCGGAGATGGCATCAACGATGCACCTGCTCTTGCCAGAGCCGATGTGGGTATCGCCATGGGCACTGGAATCGATGTTGCTGTGGAATCAGCGGATATTGTTTTGATGAACGGCCATCTGGCTGGAGTCGGGCGGGCTATCGGTCTCAGTAGGGCGACTATGCACAACATTCGCCAGAATTTGTTCTGGGCTTTTGCCTATAATGTTGTGGGAATTCCTGTGGCGGCGGGAGTATTGGCTCTTTTTGGTGGGCCAACGCTCAACCCCATGATTGGCGGCGCTGCTATGGCCCTTAGTTCTGTTTCGGTGGTCAGCAATGCTTTGCGACTCAGATGGTACCAGCCTGATGAATAGTGGCGAAAATGAATTTGACGAGATTGTTAAAAAACTCTCCGAATAGGACCTCAATTTCAATACTCACCGATATCGGCAAGATAGAGGTGAGTATTGAAAAACAGCAAACTCTGGCGACAGTATTACAGCACTGCAGTACACTGATGGGTGTCGAACTTGGCGGTATCATTGCTCCACGCTTCGTGCTTTAGAACTTTTTCTTTGTCCCATAGGTGGAGTAGTTGAATTCCAGGATTTTTTTGAAAATATTTATCACAGCATCGTATAATGCTGGTTGCTTTTTCTTATGAATCTCTTGCTTTATGGGTGCACTCGTATTTTCAGTTGTCATGGTATCTTCTCCCTGGATATGCCTTAGAAATTCTTTCTTTTACCAACGCTAACCAGTATAATGAGTATCCTTGTATCGTACAAGCGTTTATTTTCGTTAATAAACCGGAGGTTGCAGCTCCTTTTTTAAAAAATCAACCAACAGGAAACGTATGAATATAAAAAAAATCAGGCTCATTTCCTTTTCACCGACCAGAACCTCCAAAAGAGTTATCGATGCTATAGCTTCGGGTATTCGCGATATTCCGGTTGAAGCGCTCGATCTTACCTATCCTGACGCGGTCTCGACCATGCAGCTTGGCGCTGACGAGCTGGCTGTTATCGGCGTTCCGGTGTATGCCGGCCGGGTAGCACCCGTTGCAGTCCAAAGACTTGCTGCCATACAGGGGAACAACACTCCGGCGGTTATTGTTGTCATCTATGGGAACAGAGAATTCGAAGATGCCCTGCTTGAGCTGAAAGACATCGCCGAAAAGGCGGCTTTTATCCCCATGGCTGCCGGTGCCTTTATCGGTGAACACTCCTTTTCCGGACCAGCTACACCGGTGGGTGCAGATCGACCGGATGCGGCGGATCTCTTGGCAGCCCAGGCTTTTGGGGCAAAGATCAGAGAAAAAATAGCGACCGTAGGAGATGTGGCTGCCGGATCAGGTGTAGAGGTGCCGGGCAATCGTCCATATAGAGACGGCGGCGGCTCGATACCCTTTACCCCGAAAGTTATCCAGGAAAAATGCACCCAGTGTGGAACGTGTCTTTCGACGTGTCCTACTGGGGCGATTTCCCTGGAATCAGAGATAGTAATAGACCAAAATCTGTGTATTTTTTGCTGCGCCTGCATTAAAATCTGCCCGGAAGAGGCAGTGTTGATAGATGCCGAGCCTATGAAGCAGAAGAGACAATGGCTCTATGAAAATTGTGCCGAGCGTAAGGAACCGGCTCTCTATCTCTAACAAATAGCGTCGTAAAAATTAGCCAAAGGGCACTTTTGATGGGCATATATGAGGTTTCTTGAAGTCTGGGTTTATCACCTTAGCCATCTAGTACATAGGCGTTTAATGTCATAGCAAACTTGAGGAGAGGCCATTGACAGCAACTATACAAGCTTTAAAAAAAGTAACACTTTCAGTTACTGCTGAGAGTGCGGACAGTGATCCTGTCTCTTTGACATTTATCTTTGGGATAGCAAGTAATGGACTCTGTCCGTTCGAACTGGCCCTGCAGGATAAAGGAGAAGGCGAGAGATTGAGCTTTACCGTAACCGATTCTGAGGTGCATGACTTCTTTGGCCATCTCTTTTTACCGCTGCGCCAGGCGCTTGGTTTACAGATTATGCCGAAGACACTTTCTTTAAACGTTGCAATAACGGCTGTAAAGGACGCCGATAGCCGGGAAGTAGTGCAGTCAATGGCCAAGGCAGGCAGTGGCTGTGGAGGCTCCTGTGGTTGTGGCTGTTGATTAAAGGAGCAGATCTCTTTTCGATGTAAAAGACAGCTCTTTTTGGGTGACCGGGTCCCGGAACTCAATTTTTCGCGAGAGAAGCTGAAGCGGTCGGTCGAAGTCGTCGTCTGTCTCCGGCAGCAGGTTTGGATAATAGAGGTCATTGACAATGGGAAAACCAAGCCCGCTTAGATGCATGCGCAGCTGGTGCTTTTTGCCGGTTAAAGCAAAGAGCTGAAAACGGGCCTTAGTTCCCATTACCTCGAGCAGCCGTATCTGCGACCGGGCATTGATAGTACCCGCACAGGTTTTCATCCGAAACCATGGTTCTCCCTGCTCTATCCGGTTTTCCACCAGCCATTCGCTTTGCTCTGTATTGTCGCTTTGCCCTGAATTGTAAGGGAAATGGGTTACTGCCTCATAGGTTTTTCGCACCAGTCCTTGCATAAATAGTTGCTGATATAGTCCCCTGCTTGCTTTTTTTACCGATATGAGCACAAGACCAGCCGTTGCGCGGTCGATGCGATTAATGGGAGAGAGGAAGGGGTTGCCCGTTTTTTCTTGCAATCTGTTGAGCAGTGTTTCAGATACATATGGGCCGCCTGGGCTGACGGGGAGAAAATGGGGTTTGCAGGCCACGATCAAGTGATCGCTGGTGAAGAGGATCTCCTCTTGAAAGGGAATGATCGGTTCCTCTGTTACTTCCCTGAAATAGAATAATCGACTGTTGGGCAAATAGGCGGTGGCCAGAGTGACCTGCTCACCTTTTTCGGTGAGTACCTTGCCTGCCGTAATACGTTCAAGCCAGATCTGTTCCGGGATTTTGGGAAAACGCCGGGTAAAGAAGTGAAGCAACGTGGGATACGGCTTTCCGGTATCCGGCATATATACTATCGATGCACCTGCTGAAATACCCAATTATCAATCCTTTCTGTAATTTTTACTTGTCTTCAACTGTTTGGCTCCCCCAAGCTCCGCAAAGCCGGTATTTTCGAGGTCGGTCCAAAGAGTACCTTCGTCTGCATGGATGATATTCAGCTTCATTTCCGGGTTGAGGGTGTCAGCGAATCGCCACTGTGTATAGGCAATGGGGTCGTTGAAAACGGCAGTTTATAACTGCAAACTATTGGCCCTATCACTGTAACGGGAAATCCATCCAGAGTCAGAACGTTGAGTACATCTCTGCCGGACATCTCAAAACGCTGGCTCTGGGGGTTCACCTCCACGATGGTATTCATATAGGGCTTAAGGTAATGCGTGCCGGGATCGAGCAACTGGCCTGATACTCTTTTAAGACCTTGTGCAAGCATAACGGTTTTTCGTTCAGCCGAAAGGCAGCTCCTCGCCGTAGAGACGTGTCATAACGCTTAACTTGCCTGCGGGAACATCAAGGATACGACGAATATTCCAGCTCCAGGAATAGGGGTTTTAAAAGTATCGGCCTTCGGAAAGAACTTCCAGTTGGATATCTTTTTGTTTTTTATAAACAGCTATTACCTGACCTGAAGCAAGGTTGTCACCGGTCTTCCTGATCAGTACTGCAATCTCACCAGCTCCTGGCTCAATCCGGCAAACCTGTCAAGCTGGTAATACCTATTCTGATGCGCCCTGTGCAGCCTTGAAAGCGGCGTAGGGGCTGGCGATAGAGGTTCCTGCATAGTTTAGATTGTTAAAGTTGGCCAAGGCAGGTTCGTAGTGCTTAACAAACTCGCCATAGTTAGAATCTTTCCATTTGCTGCCGTCGGGGTTCAATCCCCCCACCGCGATGACCGAGTCATATCCAGCCGGATAAACAGGTGTGCCGGTAGGTTCGTTCCCGGCGGCTGCGTAGAGCGTCATACCATTCCCAGCGGCAAAATTCATGGTGGTTTCCATAAAATGGCTGTCAACCTTCGATCCCCAGCTCATACTGATAATTTTTACGCCCGACTGAGCGGCATATTCCAGGGCTCGCAGAATGGTGTCGGAGCTGGTCATGCCGTTTTTGTCGAAGGTGCGAATGGAGAATACCGGAATTCCGCTCTCGGCTGCTTTCGCGCCAAGGGGCGTGACGGCACCAGCTGCGATGAGGGAGGTCAGGGTTCCGTGGCCGGTGGGATCGCTGATTTCTGCGGTGGGATCAAGCGCATCGTAGGTGCCTCGAATGAAAGGGTAGTCCACATAGGCCGGATCGAGGCCGGAATCGAATACGGCAATAGCGGTCTCGCCTGGAAGCAGGTTGAGGTTGATGTTCTCAGCGGTTCCCGTCAACGGAAGTGTATTACTGGCAATCGATGGAAACGCCAGGTTAGGTTCGGTGGCCGTCACGCCGTTGTGCGCCTGGGCAATGCGTAGAGCCTCTTCAACCGACATGTCTTCGTTGAGTTTAATGCGATATATTCCGGGTGGGTCAATCACTTCGATCAGTGTTCCATTGAGCTTTTTAAGCAGCGCCTTCAAGTCTTTGATGGAGGATCCCTGGTTAAAGCCAACCATGATCTCTCCACGGATGTATTGTACGCCTTGCTCACCTTCGACGACATCGAGCACTTTTCCCTGCGGGGAGAGGGGACGAGCGACAGAGGGTTTACCTTTTGGGAAAATTTGTATGGAAGAAAGTTGGAAAAAGTCACCGAGCGGGGTCTTTTCCAGTTTCCATTCAAGCATAGAGCTGTGTGGGCTTGCCAGCTGGGCGATAAGCCGGTCGATCTTGGCATTTTCCCAGTCACCGGAAATACGGCGCAGGGTAAGCGATGGATCAAGCAACACTTCCACCCCGCGCTGCTCGAAGAGCTGCAGCACCCTGGAAAGTGGCACGTCGTCGACCTTCAGCCACGCGCGTTCACCTTCGAACCTCAGCGAAGCGGCTGAGAGTGCCAGAGGCAAAAGTAGGACTCCAATGATTGCCGCGGCATTGAGTTGCACCATGAGCGTTATGCACCATCTTCGTTTGCTGGGCTTGTGTAAGAACATTTTCATAGGTCTAAGATAAGTTGCACTTGCAGAAAGACAATGCACTTGCTGTGGCAACATGAAACATACAACGTAGCCCGAGTCTGTTTTCATGCACAAGTATCCTGTAGGGAGCAAATGAAAGCAATGTTTGGGTTCCACTGTTGACGGCTTGCCTCTCCATCTTTACTCTGTAACAGGTACAGACAATCAATTGGCGACAAAGGTACCTGCTGCCAGCCAGGAATTTTGCACTGGCTTCCTGGCTGCCGGCTTGCTCTGAGGGCTGGTTCCTGGTGCTTCCTGCACAAATAGTATCATCTGTTTTCTCGGTTGTGTCATTGTCGCTGGAATCTTTGGTGCCACTATGGCGAATCTAAAATGCTCATTATAGAACGTGCTTTAAAAACTATAAATATCGAACCAGGAGAGGGGCCTGCGCTGTTCTGGTCGTTCAGTTATTTTTTTTCCCTGTTGTGCAGTTATTACATACTCCGTCCCATGCGAGACGAAATGGGTATACTCGGTGGGGTGGAGAACCTGCAATGGCTGTTTACCGGAACGCTTCTGGTCATGACCGCTGTCGTGCCGCTCTTTGGCTGGGTAAGCTCACGTTTTCCGCGTCGGAAATTTCTCCCCTATATCTATCTCTTTTTCATTGCCATGCTGTTACTCTTTTATGCCTTGATGAGTGAAGAGAGCCCATCGCCGTATATGGCCAGAGCATTTTTTATCTGGGTCAGTGTTTTTAACCTGTTCGTCGTCTCTGTTTTCTGGAGTTTTATGGCGGATATCTACAGCAATGCCGAGGCGAAACGGCTCTTTGGATTTATTGCCGCAGGGGGAACCGTTGGGGCTCTTACCGGCCCGGCCATAACCGCTCTTCTGGTCCAGTCTCTTGGGCCCAGAAACTTATTGCTGGTGTCGGCATTATTTCTGTTCTGGGCAGTTGTGTGTATTGCCAGGCTGTCGGTGTGGTCTGAGTCGAGAACATCTGCAGCAGAGCAATCAACGGCTGTGCAGCAAGAGCAATTGATCAGCGGTGGGGTCTGGGCCGGAATAACAAAGGTTGTTCGCTCGCCATATCTGGTGGGCATTTGTTTGCTGATGCTCTTGTATACGACTCTTTCGACCTTTCTCTATTTGATGCAGGCGCAGATTATTCGTGATGCATTCATTGATTCAGCAGCGCGTACTGCCGTCTTTGCCTCCATTGATCTTGCAGTGAATGCGGCGACCTTGGCCTTGCAACTATTTCTTACAGGCCGGTTGATCAAATGGTTCGGGCTGGCAGTTGTCCTGGCGATTATTCCGGTGTTGCTGGCTATTGGCTTTACATTGCTTGGTATTGTACCTGTTTTGTCTGTTTTGCTGGCGGTACAGGTAATTCGGCGCGCAGGGAATTATGCGGTGATGAGGCCCGCCCGGGAAATGCTCTACGTTGTGTTGAGTCGGGAGGAAAAGTACAAGGCGAAAAATGTTATAGATACCCTTGTCTACCGAACAGGCGACGCAGTAAGTGCCTGGGTCTATGCAGGCATGCGGAGCATCGGCATGAATATATCCGGCGTTGCTCTGCTCGCAGTGCCATTGGCCTTGGTTTGGGCCTTTGTTGCCTTTGGTCTGGGTCGACAGCAAGTAAAAATTGCTGAAAATAAATAGCTCTATGGCGAGGTGCAGAAGATGAAAAAAAAGACACATATTAATCGACGTCAGTTTATGGGTTTGGCCGGAATGGTGGCCGCAGGATTGATTTTGCCCGATATCTCATATTCTGAGGCATTGCAGCTTAAAAAGGCTCTGCCCAAAACAGCTGAAAAAATTCCGGCAATCGGCATGGGAACTTCCCGTACTTTTGATGCTATGGGCAATACCGAAATGCTCACCAGGTTGCAGGAGGTTATCCAGGTTTTCTTTGATATGGGGGGTGGAATGATCGATTCATCACCTATGTATGGATCTGCAGAGGAGGTGATCGGGCAGTTGCTGCCAGGAGTGCAGGGGAAGACCGATCTTTTTGCAGCGACGAAGGTCTGGATAGAAGGGAAGGAAAAGGGGGTCGAGCAGATGGAGGCATCCCGGCAAAAATGGGGAATACCGAAGTTTGATCTGATACAGATCCATAATCTGGTCGACTGGCAAACGCAACTTGAAACCCTTAAAGAGATGAAGGCCGAAGGCAAGATTCGCTATTACGGCATCACGACCTCCCATGGCAGAGATCATGGCGAACTCAGCCAAATATTGCACAAGCATGATTTTGACTTTCTTCAGCTCACCTACAATATAGGAAATCGTGAGGTTGAATCACCCTTACTGTCGATTGCCCAGGAAAAGGGCATAGCAGTTATAGTCAACCGCCCCTATGAGCGTGGAGATCTGTTCCGTGAGGTGAAGGGAAAGCCCTTGCCCCCATGGGCCGGAGAATTCGATTGCCAGAGCTGGGGCCAATATTTTTTAAAATTTGTTATCTCACACCCGGCTGTAACCTGTACCATTCCGGCGACCAGCAAAGCAAAGCATATGCAGGACAATATGCAGGCGGGCCGAGGCCGAATGCCAACGGAGAAACAACGAATTAAAATGATTGAGTATTTTGAATCATTGACATAGCAATTCCCAAATCTGAAGACTACGTACTAAGGCAGCCGCTATATGGTCTAGTCGAAATTTGTTACTGATCAAGCAGTGAACCAGAAATAAAGCAATTCCAGAAAAAAAGAAGTCAAGTTTAGAGCAATGAGCCGTTCATGCGGCAAAGCCTATGAACTGTGACCTTGGTCTTAAGGTCAAGGGTTTCTATGTCTGACTAAAGAAAACTTGTCGAGTGTACTGAAACTGGCTAGGATTACAGCCGCTAGTTTTTTCAATAGACTGTAATCGGTATCATGCAATTTTCCTTTAGCCCGGATTTCTCATGAACATTGTGACAAATTGTCCAATTGCACACAATTCCTTTATGTTGGGCAAAGTCGTATAGAGTTACAAATTTTCACAATGTTCA
>CBDTUM010000036.1:0-34935 GCA_965363495.1 uncultured Desulfopila sp. | reverse complement strand
ATTTTGAGAGCAACAAATAGTTAGGAGAAAATAGCCATTTATGGACAGACACTAGATAACAACTTGCTAAAATCGACAACACAATAACCAACCAGGGGCATTATGTTACAGGCCAAGAAAAAAACAGGTTTGGTCTTCTTTCCGGCCTTTGACTGGGCTATCTCACCCACCCATCCGGAAAGAGAAGAACGGCTGCTCTACACCCAGGACCAGGTGTTTGAAGAGGGACTACTCGATATCGAAGGTATTTTTGAGTTTAAACCGGATCTGGTGACGATAAACGATGTACAGCGGGTGCACTTTTGTGTACCTGACCCCTGGGCGGTGATGACCGAATCCCATTTCATCAGTGCCGGCGGGGCCAAAACCATCGGCATGGCGGTGATGGACGGCACCGTCGAGCGGGGTTTTGCTATCGTGCGCCCTCCGGGCCACCATGCCTGCCGCATCGTCCATGGTTGCCGCGGTTTCTGCAACGTCAACATCGAAGCGATCATGATCGAGTATATCCGCCGGGCCTACGGAGTGAAGCGGATTGCCATTGTCGATACTGACTGTCACCACGGCGACGGCACCCAGGACATCTACTGGCATGACCCAAATACCCTGTTTATTTCCATTCATCAGGACGGCCGTACCCTCTATCCCGGCACCGGCTTCTTAAAAGAGCGGGGTGGCCCCAATGCCGTGGGCACCACCGTCAACATCCCTCTGCCGCCAAACACCTCGGATGAAGGTTTTCTGTATACTATAAAGGAAATGGTTCTGCCGATCCTCGATGAATTCAAACCGGAGCTGATCATCAATTCCGCCGGTCAGGACAATCATTACTCCGACCCCATCACCAATATGAACCTGTCCGCTCAGGGATATGCGAAGCTGACCACGCTTCTCCAGGCTGATATTGCGGTGCTGGAAGGCGGCTATGCCATCGAGGGTGCACTGCCCTATGTCAACACCGGTATTATTCTGGCCATGGCCGGTCTGGACTATGACAGCCTGAGTGAACCGGACTATGATCCTGCAGCCTACCGGCAAAGCAGAGAAACCACCGATTATATCCACCAGCTTGGTGAAAGAGTTCTGGAACAATGGCACAACCGGGAGGCCTTGACCAGGTCGGTGCGCAGCATGGATAACCCGGACCAGCGTACCCGAAACATTTATTATGACACCGATAATATCCAGGAACAGCAGCATGAGACTATCCGCATCTGCGATGACTGTGGCGGCGCCCTGCGCATTGAATCCTCAGCCAATCGGGAGCAGCCGATCCTGGCTGTCCATATTCCGAGTGATGCCTGCGCTGCCTGTCAGGAGCAGGGGCACCAGTGGTATGATACCGCCAAGCGCGATGAGTTTGCCAATATTTACCTGCAGGATCGCACCACTGACTGCTACAGCTCGGCCAAAAAAAAATGATGCTTTCATAAAAAATCATCACCCTCAATCTGAGCGTATCTACCTGCTTGGTTAACCAGGTAGATACGCTCAGATTGAAGCTGGTTCCCATGCAGCGCATGGGAACCAGCTTCATTACCCTCAAGGAACCATTAAAAATAACCCCAAAAAGCCCTCTAACGGGATTAATACCAGCTGAGGATTGAAATGATATTCTAAACACGATATGGTCTCCGGACTGTTCATATTTGTCTTTTTCTATCAGCCATCACTTCCTCAATCCTTGCCGGCGACCTTCCTTTGATAAACATAGTTCTCACTCTCTATAATTTGGCCTGGCATGCAGCCCTTCCGTTGCTGAAACGCCTGCCACGGGTGAGACTTGGCTGGCAGCAACGGACCTTACAGGATGTTACGGATGGGCCCTTTGATCTCTGGATCCAGGCAGCTTCCGGTGGCGAGTCAATGCTGACCAATAGAGTGCTGGAAAGGCTCGGCCTTCTATTGGTCAATAAAAGAAAATGGCGCATTCTTGTTACCTCCGGTACCAAACAAGGGATTGACAGTCTTGTCAAAGGGACTAAAAATTTGCAGCCGGACAACATGCTCGACATCTCTGTCGCCTACTTTCCTTTTGATGCTCCGCACCTCATGGAGAAAGCCTTTGCCCGGTTCAAGCCAAAACTGGCAGTTATTGTCGAGACCGAATTGTGGCCCGCATTTTTAATCAGGGCCAAAAGAAACAAGGTACCGGTTATCCTTGTGAACGCAAGGATGTCGGAAAAAAGCTTTCGATCATATAAACATTTCTCGAAATTCTTTCAAAATTACGGTCCGGAAAAAGTCTTCGCCATTTCTCCGATAGACAAAATGCGGTTTTCCCGGATAGTCGACCCGGAAAAAGTCAGCCTGATAGACAACATCAAATTCGACCGAATACGTCCCCGACCTGAAAAACCGGAACACAATCCTATAGCCGATCTCTTACCCGAAAACAGCCCTTTCCTCCTGCTTGGTTCCATTCGTCGGGCAGAAGAGAAACAGATCCAGCATACAATTGTCAAGATTCTCGCCCTCCGGCCTGACATAACCATCGGCCTCTTTCCTAAGCATACCGAGCGGGCTGATTATTTACTAAAGACATTGTCCAAACAAAAAATCACCGCCGTCAAACGCTCAAAAATCCACGACCGGCAATCACCCGGATCGGTGATTGTCTGGGATGTCTTCGGCGAACTTGCCGGTGCATATGCGCTGGCAAAAGCGGCTTTTGTCGGGGGATCGCTAGCCAATCTGGGTGGCCAGAATTTCCTTGAACCTTTAGCGTTCGGACTCAAACCGCTCATCGGCCCCCATTGGCAGGATTTTGCCTGGATCGGTCGGGACATTGTTGCTGCCGGACTGGTAATCGAAGTTGCCAACGAAAACGAACTGGTGACCAAATTACTCGCCGCAGTGAATGCTGCTGACGCCAGGGACCAGGTTATTGACCAGGTACTGGATTTCCTGCTGCCGCGTACCGGAGGCACACGCAAGGTCTGTCAAGAGATCATCGCGAGATGGGAAGATCTGCAAAAAAAACCCACTTCGAACCAACACGTCTCATCGTATCAACCGAACCAGCCATTTCCAGGGGAATAACATTGATACCTGCTGCCGGTAACGGCAATAACTGTCACCGTATTGGGCAACAATCTTTCTCTCCTCGAGTAGTGTGCCGACCACCAGATAGACGCTCAGGATGCAGACGGCCAGAAAAACAGGCAGAGGATATTCAGAGAGCATTGACCAAAGAAATAATAATGAACCAAAATACCATGGATGCCGGGTAATACCCAAAATACCGGTTGCGGCGAATTCCTCTTGCTCGCTCAGTAAAAGATGTTCCTCTCCCGTCTGTAGTTGTTTGAGTCCTAAAAAATATTGCACATCATATTTTTGAGCCCCACCTCTAAAAAGCAGCAAGGCAACAACAAGAAGGAGCACCCGAAGAACAATAGAATACCCTTCCCAGCTGACGACCACCGGCCCCCCGGCCATTTTAGTCACAATGATCAGCGGAATAAGGGTGATCAGGGACAAGGCGTTATACAGGAGTCGGTAGTAGCGAGTCAGGCTGGATGCATGGGTTTTGATGCGGGCAAGCATCGAGGGGGCAATAAAGACGGAATGCATGGTACACCAGACTATCCACAGGACACTAAGCAAAACCACGTTCATAACCATTTCTCTTTTTTTATAAGAAGTTTCCCTCTTTTAAAGCAGAAGAGGACAAGACGATTCTTGAATTATTCAAGTGAACTGAGTATTCCTGTACAGGTCTATGCAGTTTTTCTTCTCCCCGGTGATACAAGACCCAATACCGAACACTCATAACCGGGCACATATAACTTTTCGTGATGAATTAAACTGGCTATGAATCTGCTGCTCATTGTTCTGCTTCCCTTTATCGGCGCCTTGTTACCGCCACTCGCCATGCGGCTCGGGCGCGGGGCGGCGGCCTGGACGGCGGCCGCTGTGCCGGCGGCGGGCCTGCTGCTGGCAATCGAGCCGCTGCTGGCGGCTTTTCGCGGAGAGCCGATGACAAACAGCTGGTCGTGGCTGCCGCAGGCCGATTTTGCTCTCATCCTGCGCATGGACGGCCTGGCCGGCCTGTTCATCCTGCTCATCTTCGGCATCGGCCTTTTGATCATTCTCTATGCCAACTACTACCTGGCCAAAGATGATCCCCGCGGTCGGTTTTACGGCATCCTGCTGTTGTTCATGGGATCCATGGTAGGTATAGTTCTCTCCGATCACCTGCTGCAACTGCTGATCTTCTGGGAATTAACCTCCCTCAGTTCGTTTCTGCTTATCGGTTTTCGCCATCGCAGCTCAGAGGCTCGTCGAGGCGCGAAAACGGCCCTGACGGTAACCGGCGGTGGTGGTTTGGCGATGCTCGCCGGTTTCCTCCTCCTCGGACATATAGCCCATAGTTACCAGATCTCGGTTATCATCACCGCCGGTGACAGTATTCGCGCCCACGCCCTGTATACCCCGACGCTGCTGCTCATCCTGCTTGGCGCTTTTACCAAATCGGCGCAGTTTCCCTTCCATTTCTGGCTGCCCCGAGCCATGGCCGCGCCGACTCCGGTCAGCGCCTATCTGCATTCCGCCACCATGGTCAAGGCCGGAGTCTTCCTGCTGGCACGATTGTTTCCCGCCCTCTCCGGCACCGACTTATGGTTCTTTGTCGTCGGCGGCACCGGGCTGATAACCCTGCTCTTCGGTGCCTATATTGCCCTCTTTAAACATGATATCAAAGGGCTGCTCGCCTACTCGACCATCAGTCATCTCGGTCTTATCGTGCTGCTGTTCGGCATCGATACGCCTCTGGCCACTGTGGCCGGGGTCTTTCATATTATCAATCATGCTACCTTCAAGGCCTCGCTGTTCATGGCCGCCGGTATTATCGACCATGAAACCGGCACCCGCGATATGCGCCGCATCAAAGGTTTATGGAAGTATATGCCTATTACCGGAACCCTGGCCATGGTCGCAGCCGCGGCAATGGCCGGCGTGCCACTGCTCAACGGTTTCATGTCGAAAGAGATGTTCTTTGCCGAAACCCTGCATTTGACTGCTCTTGGATCTGCTGCCTGGCTGTTGCCGATGGCAGCAAACCTGGCCGGAATTTTGGCCGTGGCGTATTCGGCACGCTTTATCCACGATGTTTTTTTCAACGGGGAACCGGTCGACCTGCCCATCTACCCGCCGCACGAGGCGCCGCGGTACATGATCCTGCCGGTGGCGGTCCTCGTCGGCCAATGCCTGGTGGTGGGGGTTTTCCCTACCTTGACCGTGGCGCCTTTTCTGGCGCTCGCCTCGATTGATGTACTTGGCAAACCGCTGCCGGTCTATAACCTGGCCATCTGGCACGGTTTCAATGCACCATTTATGATGAGCCTGATCGCTCTAGTCGGCGGCATTGCCATCTACAGTGTGCGACAGCGTCTTTTTACCGTGTATGAATGGCTGGTTCCCGAGATCACCGCCGATTATATTTTCCAGAAAAGCATTGATCGCATCACCGGTGCCGCCCGCGCCATCACCACGACCATGGAGAACGGCTCCCTACAGCGTTATGCCGCGCTGTTGCTGCTATCCGCAGGCGGAGCTTTTGCCCTGCCGATTATCACCGGCAAGGCGGCTCTCATCGGCGAACTGCCGCTGTCCCCCATCGATCCGGTCACCCTGCCCGGCGGGGTGCTGATCATGGCCGCAGCTCTGGCCACCGTATGGTGGCGTCGGCAGCGGCTCATGGCCCTCGTCGCTCTCAGCGTCGTGGGCCTGGTAGCCGTTCTCACTTTTGCCAAGTTTTCCGCGCCCGATCTGGCCCTTACCCAGCTGGCGGTGGAAATGGCGACAATCATCCTACTGCTGCTCGCCCTGCACTTTTTGCCGCAACAGGATCAGGCCGAGTCATCTCCTCTGCGCCGTGGCCGGGATCTGCTGTTGTCCCTGACGATCGGCTCCGGCATGGGACTGCTCAGCTGGGCTGTGCTCACCCGGCCGAGTGCGAGCATATCCGAATATTTCATGGACAACAGCCTGCCCGGCGGCGGGGGAGCCAACGTGGTGAATGTCATCCTCGTCGACTTCCGCGGCTTTGACACCATGGGGGAAATCACCGTGCTGGCCATAGCCGCCGTCGGTATTTACGCCCTGCTCGACAATCTCTGCCTGGCCCCCGGCACCCTGCATGGCATCGGCAGGCGCTGGGCGCCGGAGCGACAGTCCCTGATACTGACCCAGATCACCCGCTTTCTCCTGCCGATGGCCCTGCTCGTATCAATCTATCTATTTTTGCGCGGCCATAACGCGCCGGGGGGCGGCTTTATCGCCGGTCTGACCACGGCCATTGCCCTGATCCTGCAGTATATGGCCAGCGGCATTGCCTGGACGCACCGACAATGGCGGCAAAATTACCACATGGCCATTGCCCTGGGACTGCTTATCGCCACCGGCACCGGTATCGGCAGCTGGCTGTTTCACCACCCCTTTCTCACCTCCGCCTTCGGCCACTTCCAGCTGCCGCTCTTCGGCGAGTTTGAGCTGGCCACGGCCATGCTGTTTGACCTCGGCGTCTATTTCACCGTCGTCGGGGCGATCATGCTGATATTGGCCACCTTGGGAAAACTGAGCGAACGCTGTCTGGAAACCAGGAGGACGGGCTGATGGAAATCCTTGCTTCTCTGGTCATCGCCGTGCTGTTTAGTTGCGGCATTTATCTGGTGCTGCGGGCGCGTACCTTTCAAGTGGCGCTCGGCCTGTCTTTACTGTCCTACGCGGTCAATCTTTTTCTCTTTTTCACCGGCCGTCTGATAACCGGTGCCCCGCCTCTAGCCGGCGGAACGACTGCTACCGCCGACCCTTTGCCCCAGGCCCTGGTGCTCACCGCCATCGTTATCGGCTTTGCCATGACCGCTTTTGTTGTCGCCCTGGCTCTACGCGCCCGCGGTGAACTCGGCAATGACCATGTCGACGGTCAGGGAGCCAAACGATGAATCACTGGATTATTCTGCCCCTGCTCCTGCCGCTGGCGGCAGGCATGCTCAACCTGCTGCTGGTCAAAAGCGGCCCCGGCCCGCAACGTCTGGTATCTCTCATCGCCGTGGGTGGTCTGCTGCCGGTGGCGATCCTGCTGCTTCGTCTGGCCGACAGCGGTGCAATCGGCGTTTATCAGCTTGGCAACTGGCCCGCCCCGTTTGGCATCACCCTGGTGGTCGATCGGCTGAGCGCTCTTCTGCTACTGCTGACCGCAGTCATGTCCTGGCCGGTGCTGCTCTATGCCACAGGCGGTGATGACCGGCGCGGCCATAATTTCCACGTGCTCTTTCCCCTGCAGGTGTTCGGCGTCAACGGCGCCTTCCTGACCGGCGACCTGTTCAATCTGTTCGTCTTTTTCGAAATCCTGCTGATCGCCTCCTATAGCCTGGCCGTGTATGGCGGGGGCCCGGAGCGTATTCGCGCAGGTCTGCACTATGTGGTGCTGAACCTGCTTGGCTCCAGCCTGTTTCTGGTGGCAGCCGGCACGCTGTATGCCGTCACCGGCACCCTGAACATGGCCGATCTGGCGGTAAAAATCGCCGGAGCCGCCCCGGAGCAGGTGACCCTGCTGCGCATCAGTGCTCTGCTGCTGCTGGTGGTCTTTGCCCTAAAAGCTGCCATCCTGCCCCTGCATTTCTGGCTGCCGGCGCTGTACAGCAGCATCACCGCCCCGGTGGCCGCGCTTTTTGCCATCATGACCAAGGTCGGTGTCTATGCCATTCTGCGCACCTTTACCCTGATCTACCCCCTGAACACCACGGCATCTGATGTCGCCGGCTGGTTGCCGCCCCTGGCCCTGCTCACCCTGGCCGCCGGTACCCTGGGGATCCTCGGCAGTCGCCGGCTGACCTCGCTCATCGCCTATCTGGTGGTGGTGTCGGTAGGCACGCTGCTCGCTGGTATCGGCCTGTTCACTGTTGCCGGTATCACCGCCGCGCTTTACTACCTCCCCCATACCACCCTGATCACCGCCGGCATGTTTCTGCTGGCCGACCTCATCGCCCGGCAGCGCGGCGCCGTGGCAGATTGGTTTTCCCCAGGGCCGCCGCTGGCACCTCGGGTTCTCCCCCTGCTGGGGGTGCTGTTTTTTGTTGGTGCCGTAGCATCTGCCGGGATGCCGCCGCTATCCGGATTTATCGGCAAACTTCTGTTGCTCCAGGCCGTGCCGCCAAAAGAGACCGTATGGCTGATATGGCTGTGGACCATCGTTCTGGTTGGCGGCCTGGCCGCACTCATTGCTCTCAGCAGAGCCGGCAGCATCCTGTTCTGGTCTACAAAAGGAGAAATGGTTGCCGCTCGGGAGCAAAAACTCCACCTGCGCCTTATCGCGCCGGTCATCCTGCTGCTTATGATGAGTGTGGTCATGACCATCTTCGCCGCGCCGATCTGCCGCTATGCAGAGGCCACCGCCGGCCAGCTGCTGACGCCGGGTAACTATATCGAATCCGTGCTGCCCAAGGAGGGAAAACCATGAATCGCTTGTTGCCCCAGCCCTTATTCAGCCTCTGTCTGTGGCTGATCTGGCTGCTACTGAACAATAGTGCCGCTCCCGGCCAGGCGCTGTTGGGTGCGCTGCTTGCCGTGGCCATACCACTTTTTACCGTACGTTTCTGGCCCAATCGCCCACGTTTACTGCGACCCTGGCGGCTAGCAAGCTATCTCGCCGTACTGCTCTGGGACATCACCCTCGCCAATCTGGTGGTGGCGCGGTTGATCCTCGGCCCGATACGCAGGCTTCGCCCGGCATTTATCATACTTCCTCTTGATCTGTGCAACGATTTTGCGATTGTCGTCCTGACCAATACCATTTCCCTGACACCAGGTACCGTCTCGGCCGATGTGAGCATCGATCGACGGTCCCTGCTGCTTCACGTACTCGATGTCGAGGACGAAGCACAGCTCATTGCCCATATAAAAGACCGCTATGAACGACCTTTGCAGGAGATTTTCGAATGTTAAAAACCGCCGTGACCATCGCTTTTATCTGCATCGCCGCAGCGCTTCTCCTCAATTTCTACCGCCTGCTGCGCGGTCCCAGCATGCCGGACCGAATCCTGGCACTGGATACCATGTATATCAACACCACCGCCTTGCTGGTACTCTTCGGCATTCACTTAGGCCTCACGGTGTACTTCGAAGCCGCCCTGCTCATTGCTTTGATGGGCTTTGTCGGCACGGTCGCTTTGTGTAAGTACCTGCTGCGAGGCGATATAATTGAATAAGGAGAAATGGTATGCTCGAATTACTCACGTCTTTTTTTCTGATCATCGGCGGTCTTTTTGCCCTCATCGGCTCCATCGGTATGGCCCGCTTCCCCGATCTGTTCATGCGTCTGCACGGCCCGACTAAGGCCACCACCCTCGGAGTCGGTGGCATTCTCATCGCCTCCATGCTCCATTTCAGCTCCCTTGAAGGCGGTCTCAGCCTGCATGAACTGCTGATCGCCATGTTTCTAATGATCACCGCGCCGGTCAGCGCTCACCTCATCGCCCGCAGCATGATCCACCAGCGCGGCGGCATTGACCAGATCCACAAAAAGACCCTGCCGATCGATCCTCATTAAAGCTCAATGCATGGGACAAATGTTTATTCAGAAGAATTCTGTTTCTCATCAAAAATGGCCTCCAGGTAGATCATGCTGCCCTGGGAACTCACTTTTACCTTATAGTTGAGGGTATTAAAAAGTTTCACCATCCGTTTATTCTCTTTTGCGGTGTAAGCAGTAAGCCCTTTAATGCCATTTCTCTTGGCCGCTTCGGCCAGTTTCTGGATTACGATTGACGATAAGCCCTTCCCTTGCCATACCTTTTCGACCGAAAAGGCAATCTCCGCCAGCTCGGTTTCCGGGTTGAGATAATACTCGCCGACAGCAAGGATTCGCTCATAACCAGCCTGTCCTTCAACGGCGACGATAGTCAGGTCCTTGAGATAGTCAATTATAAAGGTACGCTCGATCTGGGTACTGACAAAGCTCTTTTTTTCATGGAAGAACCTGGAGACAACATCCGTGCTGTCGAGCCGGTAATAATGTTCCTGAAGACTACGCTCATCGGTCAGTTTCACCGGCCGGAAAGTTACTTTCTTACGATCGAGAATCCTCGTTTCCTCCAGCCAAAGCGGATAAATGGAATTCATCTCATCACGTAGCGTGCGTTCCGGTCCAAGCAACCCCAGCTCTTTTGCCTGCTCAAACAACTGATCCCTGAAATCGGGGTGGGCGATAGTAATTAACGAGAGCGCCCGTTCCTGAATACTCTTGCCGAAGAGATTTACCGAGCCGTACTCGGTCACCACATATTGCACCTCACTGCGTGGCACGACCACCGCTTTATTTTGCAAAATCGGCACGATACGACTTTCTTTCCCATCATCTCTGGTGGAGGTAAGCATCAGGATCGACTTGCCTTTTTTGGACATGGCCGCACCCCGGAAAAAATCGAGAATACCGGTGACGCCGGAAAAATTATTAAAGGGCAGTGCATCGGCGGTCACCTGGCCGGTCAGATCAATTTCCCGGGCGGTGTTCATCGCCACCATCTTCTTGTTTTTGGCTATTTTTCGGGGATCATTCACATACTTGGACGGATGAAACTCGACAGCGGAATTGTAATCGAGCAGATCATACAGATTCTGGTTGCCGATGGCATTGCTGCAGATAATCTTGCCGGTATTGAAGCCTTTCTTTTTGTTGGTGACAACGCCCATGGCCATAAGCTTCATAATGGTGTTGGTCACATACTGGGTATGAATGCCCAGATCGTTTTTTTCCATCAGTGCCTGAATATTGGCCTCCGACGTTCCTCCGAGCGACATCTGCATCGTCGAACCATCCTCCACCAGCCGGGAAACATACCGGGCAATCTTGCTGGCGGCTTCAACATCTGGATAGGTACCGATTTCAATCAGGGTCTCGTCATGCTCGACAAAGTAGTCGATATCGTTAACATGGATCATGCTTCGCCCAAGTACCCGCGGCATCTTGCTGTTGACCTGGGCGATAACCAGATCAGCGCCGGCGGCAGCACACGCAGTGACATCAACAGAGATACCAAGGCTCATCCAGCCGAAATCGTCCGGCGGCGAGACCTGGATAAGGGCAACCTGGATAGGCAGCATTTTCGATTTAATCAACTTGTGAATGTCGGAAAGATTGATCGGGGTGATAAAGCGCAGATCGCCTTTAAAGCTCTCTGAGTTGGCAGAGCCCAGATAAAAGGAGCGAATATTGAGATTCTGCGATTTCGACTTTTCGGCAATCCTGGATAGCGAGGAGCTCTCACCGCTGAACATCCGAACAATTTCAAGATCAGTATAGGTAAGGCTGGCGTCGGCCAACCCTTTCACCAGATGCTGCGGCTCGCCGCACGATGAGCCGATAAAGATGCGCTGCCCTGAATGGATCTTAGCGATGGCATCTTGAACCGGCAGCTTGTTTCTCTGATAGTTATCCGCCCAATATCCTGATTCACGCATCACATTTTTCCTTATCTGGGATTTTTGTAGGTCTTGACTGTACCCACAAGAGTCTCTGGATTGTTAATCCGGTAGACAAAATGAAAACCGGGACTTTTTTAAATGCTCCTTAAGGGGTGTTCCGTTTAATCTCCCCTTGAGATAGTATTGGTTCTGCAATTATTAATCAAGTCTGCTGAGATCCTCTTGATGATACAGAATCCCTTTAAGCGGGCTGACGCCGTTCTTTCCACTCCCATATCCTTTGCCTATTTCCTCCAACACAGACAAAAACCAGTTGCCTGCAATCCTTTTGATCTTATAGGTTAACAATTGAGATACTCCCCTTTAGAAAGAGGAATCGGTTTGCAAAGTCCATCAGAGACAATACTGCTGTTCGATCTGTCCGACACCGAGACCGCTCTTGTCAAACAGCTGGTTTCTTCTTTTGAAATCGACATAGTACCGCTTAGTATCGTTACCATCCGAAATTTCATCCAAAAATTTCCCGAAAAGAAGATCTGTCTGGTCATCTTCAGAGTGGATGCAGAACAAAAAAGAGAGGATCGGGTCATTGGCCTTATCCGGGATTTTGTCGGGCCTTTAACCCCTTTTCTCATTCTCATTCCAGAACAGGAAAAAGGAGATATCAGGAAATATCTCAATGCCGGGGCAGATGATTTCATGGAACTGCCGCTCAATAAAGAGAGGTTCTCGATAAGCTTTCTGATCCTGCTCGAGATGGGTCAGGCCGTAACCCGACCGCCGGCAGCAGAATCTTTGTCGGATACCAAAGAATTCCAACATAAAAAGGATGTCGTCAACAGGCTGGTCGATTTTTTTCGAGAGGGGCTGAGCTACTTTGCTCCGAAATCGCTGATAATAAAGGCAAGAACGGAACGGATCTCCGAGAGATGGCAGCAGGTGAGAAAACTTGGCGCAGGCGGCTTTGGTGACGTCTGGCTGGTAAAAGAAATGGGTACCGGCAGAATCGCTGTGGCAAAAGCACCCCACTCAGCCGAGATGAATATCAGGATACTGCGCTCAGCCGCCATTTTAAAGAGACTGGTTCATCATCCCAACATCGTGCACCTGCTCGAAATCGTCAAAGACAACGGCAAGTTCATTTTGATCCAGGAATATGCCGAGGGACCGACATTGCATCAGCTACTGAAGCAGCCCATTTCCCCACTCGACAAAGAAACCTGGTTTTTGCAGCTCGTCTCTGTCATCTCCTATGCCCATAAGCATAAAATCCTGCACCGGGATATTAAACCGGAAAATATCATCATCAACAAACGCGGTCAGGTGAAACTTCTCGATTTCGGTATCGCCCGCGACCTCTCCTGGCAACCACCTGACAAAAGTTCTGCTGGTACGGTTAATTTCATGCCACCAGAGCAGTTCGAAGGAAAAAGCTGCATCGCCAGCGACGTCTGGGCCCTGGGGGTCATTCTCTATATTTTTGCCACGAATGTCGCACCTTATTTTCAAGATAACGATCAGTACCCCTCAGATATTGACACAACGGTCGAAAGTAGAGCTCCGCGTAAGATCAATCCCCAGCTTGATATCAGTCTCGAACGCATCATCATGCACTGTCTGCAAAAAGACCTGGAAAAACGCTACCGGAACGCCACAGAATTGCTCGAAGATTTACAGTCCACTCTGCCGCAGTTTGGTCGAGGAGAACTTTGCCCCAAATAAGGAGCGGTCTTTCGCATCCCCTGACCAGCGTTCGGCTATCATCTTGTTTTTGTTTTATTTTTTACTCTATTGCACGTTTTTACATCCCGTTCACTAATCTTTGTGCAAAAATCTCGGGTAAGCCTGCCGCCAGAATTTTTTCTCCCGCCGTCCTAAAATCATACGAAATTCTATAAAATTCAACGACGTGGCGTACAGTGTCATAAATGAGGTAGGCAGCTCGAGGATCGCCGTCTCTCGGTTGCCCGATACTCCCACCATTAAAAATCTGACGGTTCCTTTCAGCGACAGGTACCACCGCGTTATGCTGCGGCGATCTAATATAGACACAGAAGAAATTTTTTCGCGTTATAGCGACAGGAACGTGAGTATGACCGACAAAAAGAATTTTGGCTTTCGAACGGGCGAACGAACTGGAGATATAGGTTTTCTCCGAGACATAATACCAGTTACGGGGGCGATATGGATTTGAATGACAGAAATAAATAGTATCCCACTTGATGAGATCTTCCATCTCAGTTAAAAACCGCATGCTTTTTGGGGTCAATACTTCCCGTGTCCAAACAATTACTCGTCGTGCATCCGGTTTCATATTGCTCGGAATCCCGAGCACTGCGGCATCGTGGTTGCCGAGCACACCGGGGCATTCGGGCAGAGATTGGAGTAATTCGATGCACTCGTTGGGGTTTGCCCCATAGCCCACCACATCGCCCAGGCAGACATACCTGTCAACTTTTTGTCGTAAAGCATGTGCAAGAACTGCCTCTAATGCCTCCAGGTTGGCGTGGATATCCGATAAAACTGCAATTTTCATGTGTTCCCCTTCTCATGCCAGCTGATACCAGCACTTTCGCGCGCGCCATCTCAGCTGACAGGCCATTGCTCAGATATAAACCTGTTTCTAGAGAATAGCAAACTTCCCGCAAATTTCTCTTTTATTAAGCTCTCTTTTTGACTATCTGTGTGCAGATGACTTCTTTTTAAAACGAACAGAAACAAGAGGATTCGATGACCAATGCTCACGACTACCGATAAAAAACATCTGCAGACGCTCCTGGCAATGTCCGAGGACCCTGACAATACCTTCAGCTATGATGAACTTGTGGGCTACCTCTTTGGGCTGGCAATGACTCCCGAGCTGCTGATGCCCAGTGAATGGCTGCCGGGTATCTTTGGCGGTGACCTGCCGGAATTTGATTCCATTGAGCAGGCACAGAAAATGACCGGCGACCTGATGGAGGTGTATAATAAGAGCATCACCGATTTCCAAAAAAACCAGCTCACCTTCCCCTTTACCATTGAGGAACTGCAAGAAGATCAGTTTGCAGTGCTCTATGAATGGGTCTCCGGGTTCGAAGAGGCAATAGCTCTTCGAGAGGAGCTGTGGGATCCTGAGGAATTTCCTGATCTAAGCGATCAAAAAAAAGAGGAACTCTATCATAGCATGATGACCATTCAGGGACTGGTTGATCCCGTGGATATCATGGATTACTTCGAGGATATGCCGGACGAGCTGTTCCAGGAAGCCTTTGCCGGTCAGGACATGGAGCTGGATGACAGGGAAGCGCAGATCCAGATCTTCCTGTTGGCCTCCCTGCCCCTGGCCATCGAAACTTTCCAGGAACATGCCCGCGCAGTTGAAAAAAAGCGGCAGCGGCAACATACCGGAGCCGGTGGCGTTATCCCGATTCGCTCGGATAAAGTCGGACGAAACGACCCATGCCCATGCAATAGCGGCAAAAAATTCAAAAAGTGCTGCGGCAGTAGTACTGCGCAACAGGATATTTACCATGGAGATATGTCGTCAAAAAAATCAAACGTCATCCAGGTTGAATTTCCGCAACACGGCAAGAAAAAGCCCGTTCCCGCATTCGTCTCCATTTATCAGCTGAAGGTGGAATTACAGGGGGCAAAGCCGCCCATCTGGCGCAGAATTCAGGTACCCGGGAACATCACTCTCGACCGACTGCATACCGTCCTCCAAATCTGTATGGATTGGGAAGACCTGCACCTGCACCAGTTTCTCATCGATCGAACCTGTTATAGCATCCCCGCCGAGGACGATTTATGGCAAACGAGCAGGCCGAAAAACGAAGCCCACTATACCCTGCACGAACTTGCAGATAAAATCCAGCCACAATTCCAATATATCTACGACTTCGGCGATGACTGGATCCACCAGATAACCGTCGAAGAAGTGCTTCCAGCTGGGAAGGGCAAACCCTACCCGGTACTGCTCGCCGGCCAGCGCGCCTGCCCGCTGGAAGATATCGGCGGGATCCATCAATATATGCATATTCTTGAGGTTCTCAAAGACCCTGAAAACCAGGAATATGAGGAAATAACCAACAACTGGCTGAATATGGATATTTTTGAGCCTGAAAGGTTCGATCAGGAGATTGTTACCGAAATCAATACAATTCTACAGGAACTCTTCCCACAAAAAAAATGATACTCCCTGCGAACCCAGAACTACAGCTTGCCGATGAATTTGTCCGGGATACCGGCTGCAATATTTATCTGACCGGGAAAGCCGGCACCGGCAAGACCACTTTTCTGCACAATATCAAGAAAAAAAGTCCCAAGCGGATGATCGTCACCGCCCCCACCGGTGTTGCCGCCATCAATGCCGGCGGGGTAACCTTGCATTCTTTTTTTCAGATGCCGTTCGGTCCATTCGTGCCGGGCAGCGAAGCAACAGCCCGACACAGGTTCGGCAAAGAAAAGATCAATATAATTAAAAGTCTCGATCTGCTGGTGATTGATGAGATAAGTATGGTCCGGGCCGACCTGCTGGATGGCGTTGACGCCGTTTTGCGCCGGTATCGCCGTAGCAATCTGCCCTTTGGCGGGGTGCAGCTGCTGTTGATTGGCGATCTGCATCAACTTTCCCCGGTAGTCAAAGACGCTGACTGGCGCATTTTGAGCCAATACTATGATTCCCCGTACTTTTTCAGCAGCAATGCACTGCGCCAGACCGAGCTGATCACCATCGAATTACAGCATATATATCGCCAGGAAGACGACCACTTTATCAAGCTGCTGAACCGGGTCCGCGAGAACAACCTGGACCAGGAGACGCTGTCTGGCCTGAATGCCCGCCATATCCCGGGTTTTGCCGATGCTGACCAGAAAGCAGAAGGGTATATAACCCTTTGTACCCATAACAGCAACGCCGACACCATCAACGCTTCCCGACTGCAGAAACTTGCGCAGAAAACCCACCGCTTCGATGCCGAAATTGAAGGTGAATTCCCTGAGCATTCCTTCCCCACCGCTGTAACCCTTGAAATGAAACCACAGGCACAGGTGATGTTTGTGCGCAATGATTCGACTCCGGAAAAACGCTTTTTCAACGGTAAAATCGGCAAGGTCACCCGCATCTCCGGCGAAAAAATCTGGATAAAATGCCAGGGCGATACCGATGAAATCATAGTTGAACCAGCAACCTGGGAAAACATCGAATACTCCCTTCACCCGGAAACTCTCGAGATCACCGAGAATAAAATCGGCGCCTTCATCCAGTATCCGCTCAAACTCGCCTGGGCCATCACCATCCATAAAAGCCAGGGGCTGACCTTCGATCGGGCCATTATCGATGCCCAGGCTGCATTTGCCCATGGCCAGGTGTACGTCGCCCTCAGCCGCTGTCGAACCCTTGAGGGGATGGTGCTCAGTTCGCCGCTTTCACCGCGAGCGGTAAAAACCGACAGCACTGTGTTGCGTTTCGTCGAACAGGCCGGGGAAAATATGCCGACGGCCCAAAAGCTGGCGCTGGCTAAGATTCATTACCAGCAGCGCCTGCTCCTTGAATGTTTTGACTTTAAGGAGCTGCAGGTTCTACTCAGTCAGCTGGTGTCTCTTGTGGACCGGAATTCTGAGCTGATCATAGTCTTAGGCGCCGGAAATCTCCATGAATTACGCCAGCAGACCGTGAACGAAATCTGTACTGTCGGGGCAAACTTCAGGCAGCAGCTGCAGGGGCTCTTTAGCCAGCATATTTTCCCGGCAGAAGATCCGGCAGTGCTCGAACGAATACAGAAGGCATCGGTTTATTTCGAGGAAAAAATTGCAGCCGGTATCAACACATGCATCGCGCAGCTGGAGATAGAAACCGACAATAAAGAAATCCGCAAAAAAGCCGTCAAATTGAGGACGCGGCTGCAGGAAGAAACGGCCGTCAAACTGGCTGCCGTCAAATGCTGCGCGACCGGTTTCAGCGCAGCCCGCTATCTCCGGGCCATCTCATCGGCCGAAATAAAAACTGCACCGAAAAAAGAACCGCACCGGACCGCAAAAACACAGACCACCTACTCGGAAGCCGATATCGACCATCCCGAACTCTTTCAAACCCTGCGGGAGTGGCGGGCAGCAGAAGCCAAAGAAAAAGGAGTCCCTCATTTTCATATCCTGCACCAAAAGACCCTTATTCAGATTGTGGTCAATCTACCCGACTCGCTTAAGACTCTGGAGGAAATAAAAGGCATCGGCAAGAAACTCTCGGCACGATACGGCGAAGATCTGGTAGCTATGGTTTCGGATTATCGTCAGAAAAACAATATACTGAAAGTCATTCTCCCGGCGAGGATCGAGGCTTTGCCTAAAGAGCCAAAGAAGCCCGTGGAGCAGCCGGAAGCAGCCAAAACAGATACAAAAAAGCTCAGTCTCGAGCTCTTTGAAGAAGGGTTGACACTGCAGCAGATAGCGACTCGGCGCGATCTGGTCGTCACCACCATAGAGGGGCATTTGGCTTATTTTGTGGCCCGGGGCGAACTGACCATCGACAGGCTGCTGCCCCCGGAAAAGCAGCAGGCAATCGAGGAAAAAATAAACCAGATGCCAGATAAGAAAATGAGCGAAATTAAACTGGCACTGGGCAGCGATTACAGCTATAGCGACATCAGATTTGCCCAGGCCTCCCTGCAAAACCGGGCATCCTCCTAACCGACAATCCGAATCTCGCGGGTCATAGTACTGAGCGATTCAGCACCGTCTACCGTCACCAGTACGTCGTCTTCAATACGGACGCCGTTGCGCCCGGGAAGATAGATGCCGGGTTCAACAGTATAGGCCATCCCCGCCTCCAGCAGTTGCTCGTTATCCCCGCGCATATAAGGTTCTTCATGGCATTCCATCCCGATGCCGTGGCCGGTCCGGTGAATAAAAAACTGACCATAGCCAGCATCTTCAATGACCTTTCGGGTGGCTTTATCGACAGCAGCGCAGCTTACCCCAGGCTTTCCCGTCGCCCGACCGACTGCATTTGCCTGCTGGACAATTGTATGGATTTTTTCCGCCTCCGCGTCAATCTTGCCCACTGCAAAAGTCCTGGTAAGATCGGAAATATAGCCGTTGTAACTCGCACCCCAGTCGATGACCAGCAGATCACCCGCAACCAGTGGCCGCATAGACGGCTGCGCATGAGGATTGGCAGCATTTGGACCACCCGAGACAATCGGGGCAAACGGCAGCGAGGTATCCGATCCCTGGCGAATGAGCTGCATAAAAAGCTCGCCGGCGATCTCTTTTTCGCAGGCGCCAATAGTAATCATCGGCAGGGTCGCCTCGAGCGCAGCCTCGGCAATCTTTACAGCCTTGCGCATACAGGCAATTTCTTGAGTATCCTTTGTGGCTCTCAGCGCGGCAAAAATCGCTGAACCATCGGTAAAATGCGCATCGCCACAAGCTGATCGAAGATACTCATACTCCAGTAAGCGCAGCTGGGCCGGTTCCACTCCGACCTTCTTGCCGGCAAGATCGAGTTTTGCCAGAGCTTCGCTAAAGGTAGCGGACCATATGGTCGGACTCTCGCCGTAGGAATAGACTTTTACGGCAAAAGTCAGGTGAGTAAGTTTTGCCTGCTCAAGCTCCGGCAGAATGATAATTGGCTCATTGCCCAGTGAAAAAACGATGGCCACCGGCCTTTCCATCAAATGGAAATGTAATCCCGTCAGATAGGTCAGAGTCGGCCCGGCATTGACCGCTACTGCAGAGAAGCCCTTCTCCTCCATGGATTTTTTCAACCTGTCCAGGCGCTCAACAAACATATCCCTCTCCATCTAAATTTGCAGCTGGTTCCCATGCGGCGCATGGGAACCAGCTGCCTGAAACCCAGCTCAATTTTTTACATCTTAGAGCTCGATCTTCGCTCCCAGCTTCTCGATAAATTTTGCCAGCCAAGCCGGATGAGCAGGCCAGGCAGGCGCTGTAATCAGATTCCCCTCGACATGGGCACTGTCCATCTCAACCGCCATATATTTCCCTCCGGCAAGTGCAACTTCAACAGAACAGGCCGGGTAGGCAGAACATTCACGGCCCTTAAGCACATCGGCAGCCGAAAGCAGTTGTGCACCATGACAGACAGCGGCAATAGGTTTATTCACTCCTGCAAAGTATTTGACAATAGCCAGCACTTTCTCATTGAGGCGCAGATATTCAGGGGCACGACCGCCAGGGATCAGCAGGCCAATATATTCTTCTTGTTTGATCGCATCGAAAGCAGCATTGAGAACAAAATTATGGCCCCGCTTCTCGCTATAGGTCTGGTCTCCTTCAAAATCGTGGATGGAGGTGCGGACAAAGTCTCCGGCCTTTTTGTCCGGACATATAGCATCCACCTGATACCCCAGCATCTGCAGTGCTTGAAATGGTACCATAACCTCATAATCTTCTACATAATCACCAACAAGCATAAGAATTTTTTTCGCTGCCATGTGATTTCTCCTCTCCAGGTTTATTAAAGTTCATTATTACGCAACTCTTATACCACCACAAATCAAACACCTGCACTCATGAAGACAGCAACAGATCTATGCACTATTGCTCATGACTTTACCCGTAATTCTTGTATAATGCAGCTTCTTCATGGCGCTCGCTCTCTGTTTGACGGGCAGGATGCAATCATGAACCTACTTACTTGCAACACAGAACGATTTGCTATTAATTTTATATTAAATAAGAAAGATGAATGAACAACAGACCAAAGACCCGCTGCACGGTGTAACTCTGGAGCAGCTTCTGAACCTGCTGGTTGCCGATTATGGCTGGGAAAAATTAGGCAAATATATTAAAATTCGCTGTTTTACCAGTGACCCCACCATACAGTCGAGCCTGAAATTTCTACGCAAAACTCCCTGGGCAAGAGAAAAAGTTGAAAAACTCTACATCGCTACCCTGAAGCGCGCCAACAAAGGTCGATAACTGCTTTTTCCTGCACCACACGTCGCATCGTTCATCCAAGAAAGTGGCGTTGTAAAAACCAAAAGCACGCCCTGAAACAGGGCGTGCTTTTGTATGTCACAGAAAGTCAGAGGTTCTGCAACCGATCAGTTCCTGCTGCCGCCAAAAAAGCGCAGGAGCATGAGAAACAGGTTGATAAAATCCAGATAGAGAGTCAAAGCACCCATGATTGAGCCTTTGCGAATTGCCTCGCTGCCCTGGGCCATTATCCCGTCCTGGCCTATCTTTTTAATTCTCTGCACATCATAGGCGGTGAGACCGGTGAAGACAATTACCCCGATAAAGGAGATCATCCAGGACATGCCGGAACTCTTCAGGAAGATGTTGACAACTGAGGCGATGATGATGCCGATAAGCCCCATGAATAAAAAGGAGCCCCAGCCGGAAAGGTCTTTTTTCGTGACCAGGCCATAGACGGCCATCGCGCCAAACATACCGGCGGTTATAAAAAATGTTCCGGCGATGGACGAACTGGTATAGGCGAGAAAAACCACCGACAGGGTGAGACCGTTGAGCACCGAATAGCCGAGAAACAGGCTGGAGGCGGTTGAAGCCTGAATCTTCTGGATTCGGGCGGATAGATAAAATACCAGCCCCAGTTCACCGATCATCAGAATAAAAAACAGGGGACTGCCGATAATTAACGCGGCCAGACTGGTGTTGGCAGTAACATACGCGACAACACCGGTAATACCCAGGCCAACGGCCATCCAGTTAAAGACTTTGGCCAGAAAGATAGTCGAAGCTTCCTGCTGGGCCTGAGCTAATGGTATCTGCTTTACATTTTCATACATCGTTGTAGTCCTCGTCATTTAAATGTCAATATTTGCCATGTAACTGCCATAGCCGTCAAAATTACATTGTTATAATAATCACTCACCGACAAGAAGGGAATATTCCGGTGCATATTTCCCTGATCCTTTACTTTTTTTGAAATCTTTATCCGCGCTTAGAAACTGTAACCGATGGAAAAGTGAAATCTCCCGGCAGATTCGCCGTCTTCAGGGTTGAGTTTGTGACCGTAGACCACCCCGATCGGACCGATCGGGGTCATATAGCGCAATCCGAGCCCCACCGATGAGCGAAACTCATCAGATCCTTCGTCCAACAACGTATCCTGCACTCTGCCGATATCGTAGAAGGTGGCCAGTTCCAGATTCCTGCCCAGATCGATGCGTGCCTCCAGGCTGCCATTTACGGCTGTCTTGCCGCCGACAGGGTCACCCTCGCTGTCAAAACGCAGCAGGTTTTCATCAAAGCCCCGGACACTTTGAATGCCGCCAAGGTAAAACAATTGGTCATCGGGAATCAGGTCACTGTCCGAGTAGGAAACAACCTGCGCGACCCTCGCCCTGCCGGCAAAGGTCAATTTTTTTAAAGGAGTCCAATAGTAACGGGTGTCGAAATCATAGAGAAAGAAGTCATCCAGATCGTCCTGTACCCCCTTGGAGATGTCTACCCCAAAAGTCGAGAGAATCCCCTTCGTTGGCCGGACGAAAGAATCCCGGGTGTCATAGGTGAGTGAGGGGGTAGTGACAAAGACGGTCCGGGCCTCTTCATCAAAGTCTTCTCCAGGCTGCACTTCAACGGTGAACTGGGTGCGCCTTTCGAGGGCGAAACTTATGGCCGTCGTCAGGTGCTTGCCCCAGATATAGTTAAATCCCAATGCCCCGCCGACGCTTCGGGTACCGAACGGCTGGTTGAATTCGGTCAGCTCTTCGGTGAAAATACCGGCGGTGGCGGTGACTCGAGTACCGAGAAAGCGAGGTTCGACGAGTTGGGTTTCCAGCCGATAACCGGTCTCGCTTACTTCACCTGCAGCCCACAGATGTTTATTGAGCCCGAAAAGGTTGAGATCGCCTCCTTTGATACGGCCAAAGAAACCGGTATCCGACTGATAGCCGACACCGCCCTGGGCATAATAGGGTTTATTCTCTTCGACCTCGACAAACAGATCCACCGTGTCCGCTTTTTCTTTTAAGCCGAAAGTTCGATAATTCACGGCGTGAAAGATGTTCATATCACGCAGGCGGCGCTGGGCTTCATAAAGGGCATGCAGCGACAGGGGACTGTCCGGTTCCATCTCCAACTCCTGCAGGATGACCTCCTCGTCGGTGCGCAGGTTGCCGGAGACGAAGGTATCACCCAGAGTTACCAGCGGGCCGGTATCGACTATATAGACGATATCAGCCTGGGTATGGTCCTCGCTGTAGGAAATTTTAGCCTGTACCGTAGCGTGGGGATAGCCTTTCTCGGAAACCAGACTGGCAATGGCTTCTTTTTCGACCTCTGAGGCGGCAGTCCGAAACGGGTCACCAGGGTGATGCACCAGCACCTTTGCCGCCGCTTCTTCCGGCAACACTGTCAAGCCTTTAATAACAATCGAGCGCACCCTCGTCTGGGGACCTTCCTCGATATCGAGTAAAACGTCGGCACCGGTCTTGTCTTTAGAGAACGTGACATCAGAGTCTACCGTACGCTTGGTAAAACCCTGTTTCAAATACAGAGTCGTCACCGCATAGGTGTCGGTTTCCAGGGTCTCCGGTACATAGGCACCATCGTGCAGAATCGACGGTGGCCGGGTGAGCATCTGCTCTTTGATCTCTTTTTCCAGGATAGCCTGGTTGCCGGCAATGGTTACCTCGTCAACGATGGTTTGCGGACCTTCCTCAATGGCAAAGCATAATGGCTGGATCTCCGTGTCAGCCTCTGCCCCGGGACAGCTGTCGACTTTGATTTCAGTCTCGAGATACCCCGCCTCATGGTAGCGTTTTTTGATATTGCTGATACTTTTTCTGATGCCGGTGTTGTTTCGATTGCCGGAGGTAAAAATAACCACGTCCTTTTTCAGGGTCCTGTCCCAGAACTCTTCATTTCCCGCAAAATCGACCTCATATCTCGCGCCTTCTTTAATCTCGACGGTGACGTCTACCTGCTGTGAATCGCCGGTACGGGCTAGACGGTAAGAAAGTTCAGCATCGGCAAACCCCTTGCTGTAATAGTAATCCTTCAGCGAGGTCATGTCCTTTTTCAGCTGATATTCGCTGAACCGGCCAAACCAGGGCAGAAAATCAGCCCGCCATACCGAGATCCTTAATTTCAGGGCGGTGGCAGAAACATGCGTATTGCCCTCAAAGGTCAGTGTACCGAGGACGAAATGCGGCCCTTTATCGATATTGACGAAGATAACGGCTTGTTCATTTCCAGGCTCCCGCTGTTCGGTTATGGAGACCTTCGGATCGATGTACCCTGCTCTTTTATAGCGCTCGACAACAGCTCCGGTCTGGGAGGACAATTGTTCCGGGGTGTATGGATTACCAGGATACATTGTCAGCTGATTTAATATTTCCCGTTCAAAAAGAGGATATTTCCCCTCAATGTCGATATCGGCGATGGTCCGAGAGGGAGTGAGGTTAAAAATAAGCGTTTCGCCGTCGGTCCCGGAAGTTGAATCGACATGGATGGCCGAAAAACGCCTGCTGAGCTTAAGAGCCTCAAGCGAAGCCTGCAGGGCTTCTTCATGCAGAGGATCCCCGGTTCGCAGCCGGATAAGCTTTCTGGCCACATATGCATACGGATTCTTCCGGTCCTGACTGAGCGGGCCGTCGATTACCACCTCGACCCCGGCAATAACCGCTCCTGCCCCCTTGGTCAAGGCGCCATCATTGCCAGCATTCAGGGTACCTTCTGCCAGCCCCGGAACACACGTCATAAAAAATATGCCAAGAACCAGAGTCCATAGTGGCACCACCTTTTGCCGGTATCGTTTTATTACCTGTCTGTTCATCTGAATTCCACCCGGAACATCAGTTCTCCACCGAATACGCCCTGGTTGTCCTGAAAGCCGCTGAGCAGGATTCGCTCCAGCAGTTTATATTCGGTAATGGCACGCTGGACAACCTTTCCCTCCTTGGACTCAACCGCATACTTGACGGTTATACGATCGGACAGATGTTTGCCGACAGTCACTTTGGTACCACCTGTATCCGTCCCATCGCCTGTTTCCAGCTGCAGGATGTCGACGCCGGTATTCTTTTTAATATCGTCACCAAAGGTATCAGCAATCATTTCGGCCATGATCTGGGCATTCGAGCGTTTTGTCCCCCCTTCACCGGCGACCAGTTCCTGACCGGTGCGGCCAAACAGAATGAGCGACAGGATATCCGAATCGGATTCTGCCGGGACAGAAGAAAGCTTGATTTGCAAATTATCCGGAGTGCCTTTGACCGTAAGCGTGATGGTCCAGCTTCGAATTGTCGTCTCGCTTTCGATATCGATTGCCGCCTCGGTCCGGTAAGGATTGATAAAGTCAATAACGCCTTTTTTTACCTCAAAGGTTTTTTTCTGAAAAGTGATGGTACCCGAACTCACCAGGGCCCTTCCATTGATAATGGGGCGGCTGAGATCGCCGCGGATCTTGAGATCCGGGGCGATCTCCAGATCGGCCATATTATTCTGGACATAAAACGGCTGCCGATTTTTGACCTTTACATCCAGCTTGACTGTATCAAAATATGGCAGAGATACCGGTTGAGCCGGGGGAGCGACGGTCCTCTTGCGATCAGTTGCCATCTCCAGCAGGTTGATCTCCACATCCTTATAGTACAGACCTTCCAGCAAAACGACTTCCCCGGTGACGCCTGCGAGTCTGTCTTTACCGGTGATAGTAATGTCCGCATTGAGCGACAGGGACAGCGTGTCGGCAACTTCTAGAGGCAGGGCTTTCGCCTTGAGGCCCAGATTGACCTGCTGCGGCACAAACTTGTCATGAGCGATGCTGCCGTTTAAGGCAAAGGAGCCGGTATCCAGGAATCCCTTGAGGTTGTCGATCCGAATATCGGTGGGAGTCAGGACAATACGCCCGTTCAGATCATGCAGTTTCTGCACCAGACCAGGCACCGTCATGCCGATATTTTCCATATCTATCCGGCCATCAATCCGCGGATCGGCGGTACTGCCTGTGAGTCTTCCCTGCAAGATCACGCTGCCGGTGGCGTCATGAAGTTCGTCGCTGAAATACTTTGCCGCGGCCAGAGGAATCCGACCGTCTACCTGCATGTTCAAACTGCCGCCCAGACGGGCATTGCCCTGCACTTTCAGGTTGCCGGAAGAAAGTAGGGAGAGTTCAATTGGCGGTACGGTTAGTTTCTGATCAGCCATTTGCAAAGATATCCGCTCAGACTGCAACAGCGAGACATCCTTGAACATCAGTTGCAATGCAGAGAGATCCACCTGTACCGACGCACGCGCAGCGTCACGGATATTACCGCTTGCCTGAACCTGCCCGGTCAGGGTACCGTGCATATCGGGCTGTCCGGCAACCTTAAAATAGCTGGCGGTCTCGGTACGGTCAAAGATAAGCCGCCCATTGAAATCTCCTTTTTTCAAGTCACAGCTTGCCTGCATAGCAAAATTCAGCTTTCCCGTCACGTTGGCCAGCATGTCATGCAGGCTGAAGCTGAGACGAGCATCCTCCATGGCCCCCTCGTTAACTATTATATCCGAGAGAACGAGCTGACCGTTGACATCCGGGTTATCTATTTTTCCCTTGGCAGCAACATCGAGTTGTAACACGCCTTTACCCGGAAAAACTTCGCGCAGCTGCTCGATACGGGAGACCGAGATGGTAGTCGATTGCAGCTTCAGATCCATGGTTTTATCCAACCCCACCGATCCGCCGCCCTTAATCTGTTCGCCAGGGGCAAAGATCGCCAGGAGCTGATCCAGCAAGAGGCGTTCGTCCTTGAAACGGGCATCGACGGTGAGCTTTTCCAGAGACTGGCCGGCGAAGATGGCCTTTTTACCGGTAAGCGTTATTCGGCCAACGGGTTTGTTCAGGCTGCCTTCTACTAGAGCCTTGAAAGAGAAATCGCCACTCGCCGAATCGACAAAATCTGCCGGATCAAGGTGGCCTGCACCAGCGGTAAGGGAAACGAGCGGGTCTTCGAGCAGACTGAGCTTTCCAGGCTGCAACAATTGAATGGAGCCGGATACCTGTAAGGCGGAATCCTTATTGTCGAGATGCAGCCGATCTATAAAGACCGTACCACTCGTTAAGCGGATGCGACTCTCGATATCGCCGATGGTAACAGCATCATTGTGGAGTGCCCCGGCGGTAAGGGCAAGATTACCCTTCAGGTCGCTCAAGGTACCATCTACCTGCAGACGGCCGTCGATAGTGCCTTTGATGGGTGCAGCCTCCATAAAATCGGCAGGAGAGACCTTGTCTAAAGAGAGCTCGAGGCTCGTCGCAAATTCCGGGTCAATACCGCCGCCTTCCGGCACCGGCAAAAGCCGAAGGCGCCCTTTGCCTTGTATGCGGGAACCTTTGTTCTGCAGCGTAAGAGAAGTCAGCTGCAACAGGCCATCCTGGTCCATATTGGCATTGACGAGCACATCACCAAGGGAATAGGCAGCAAATTTCAGGTTCTTCGAAGCCAGATCTAAGGAGAATTGGGGTTGTTGCACACTGCCGTCGACCCGCAGTGCCGCAGTCAAGGCGCCGCCGACCGACTGTACTCCCGCCACGGCGAGAGCCCTAGAGAGATCATCCGCCTTCAACGACAATTGTGCCGCCACTTTTTGTTCATCCACCTGAAAACGACCGTCTCCGGTCAGCTCCAGACCATCTGCGGCAACATTGAGGCGAGAGACTGCGAGTGTACCGCTGTCCATTTCTGCCGTCAGCTGCACATCGGCATTCACCGGTCTCTCTATGCCGGGCGCGATGAGCTGCCGTCCGGCTGCATGCATGGTCAGCTGCGCTGAAATATCCGAAGGCATGACGCCCTTTCCGGTCAGTGACAACTGCCCGTCTGTTGCCCCTCGCAGATCGACAAACGGTTTCACCCAGCTGTTGAGCTCCGGGATATTATGCACCAGTTTCAGGGCGTAGGCGATGTTGTTGATATCTTTTGGCGGCTCCAGAAAGCCTGTTGGAAAGGCTGCACGAAGATCAACTGTGCCGTCCAGATTGACCGTGCCGTCGGCCAGCCGGAGAGCTGTCTTATCAAGAGTAACCTGCCGGTCCTTCAGTACAATAGCCAGCTCACCGCGGTCCAGAGGTTGCCCGCCAAGCATGGCCCTATCAATCGACAGCATGAGCCTGGCATCCGGATTGGCCACCTTGCCCTTGAGGCTAAGATGTGCGTTTACCGGGCCGGAATAGTCCCCGGCAAGAGGTAAAATCCTGGCTAACTCCGCCAGCTGGCTGTCAATGGTCAGAACAGCGTCGACCGCTGGCTCCGTATTCAGCTGGTCGGCCGAACCGGAGAGATTGACGGCTGTCTGTCCGGAGATGATCTTAAAGGTGGAAACACTCAGTTTACCGCCATTGAGTCGGGCCTTTATGACGATATCTGCCGGCAGCGGATGCATGTCGCCACTGCGGTATCGAACATCACTTACAGAAACCTCCAGGCCTCCGGATTGATTCTTAAAATCGCCATTACCGGCAATGTTAAGACCGGTTGCCGAAAGCTGCGTGGCCTCATCTGCCGGTAAGTAGGTAAAACGGCCGTTGGTCAGCTGGATCGAGTCGAAAATGATATTAAAGGGCAATCCACCGCTGTCCGATTTCGGTGGCTCTTCTGTCGTTTCCCGGTCAGGCGGCACCAGAGCGGTCATCAGATTAAGCGTTGTATCCTGGTTAACGGCCACATCCGCCCATGGGGCCAGCAACAGGATATGGTTGACGCGGATTTCCCGCTGCAACAGGCCTTGCCAGTCCAGGCTTACGGAAAAACGGCTGAAACCGGCCAGGGAAAGCCCCTGTGGATCTTTGAGTACGACTCCATCCAGGCTCAGTTCAGGGCGCAGCAGCGACAGGTTGAGACTTGCAACCTCAATTTTCCCGGGAATCTCGGCGTTGATCCGGGACTGCACCCATTGCAGACCATGGTTGGATTGTATCCAGAAGAGCCCACCGCATACAACAATGCCCACAACAGCTACCAGAGCGCCGATAACATACAGAAGATACTTGAAAAATTTTTTCAACTATGGCCAACCTTTACATTATGTGATGGGGGCGATAAGTAAAACACGTTGCCTTAGAACGAGTCAGTTTCATGCAGGTATTCATCTCCCCGTCGAATCCTGCCAAGAGTGTACTATAATTCCTGCTGAAAAGGCAACCAGAGCCGAAGTCTCAAAAAAATCGGCTAACCTCAATAGTTACCCCCTGAGTCAATAGCCTGCAATACAATAAACGGGCCACTATGCTTCGTCCTGCGAAGCCAGCGTGCTCCAAGGGACGACCTTGTTCCTGCCGGTCTGTTTGGCGTGGTAGAGCGCTTTATCGGCCCGATCGGTTAATTCTTCGAGGGTATCTTTTTCCTGGTACTGCGCCAGCCCGATGGAGATCGTCATATCAAATGGCAAGGCGGGATCAAAACCTCTCTGCACTGCCAGCCTGATTCGTTCAGAAAAATGGAGGGCTGCGTGTTCATCGGTTGCCCGCAGCAGAATAACAAACTCTTCCCCTCCCCAGCGGACAATCGTATCATAGGGCCGACACTGTTTTTTAAGACAGCGGGCGGTCGCCTGCAGGGCACGATCACCAAAATGATGTCCATGGTCGTCATTGACCCGCTTAAAATGATCGAGATCAAGAAAAAGCAAGGTCATCACTTCTTTCCGCCTCAGACTACGGGCACATTCATCATGAAAGATATGGGCAAAATAACGACGATTGCTCAATCCGGTCAAAGGATCGCGGGTGGACAGCAGCTCAAGCCTTTTGATCATCTTTTTGAGTTGTGCGTCCTGGTCATTTCTGATTGTTCCCAGAATACCGAATATCATCCCAAATAGCAGAGGATGGGCCAGGAAAAACCACTGCGCTGGTGAAGAGAAGGCAATCAGGTACGGATTTTCGGCACCGGAGGTTTGAAGAAAATGGAGTTGAATCAGGATGGTGACCAGTGGAACCGGCAGGCCCCAGAGAATCCCGAACCAGATATATATATTTCGCCAGAGGTTATAGCTGAAAGGCTGTCTGGCAGCCGCGAAAAATTCGCTGATCTGTTTCGGGATATAAACGGCCATTTCTGCTTATCGGTTAAGATAGAGATTGCGGATATTTACAATTACGCCTTAACAGCCGTTACGACCATTTTTCCGGTCAGGATGTTTTTAAATAGCTTTAGCATTATACATTAACAAGTGTACTCATGCGAGTCACGCGGATTTTCTCTTCATTCTAACGCCAACGGAGATGGAGTGAGCAAGAGTATGACCCTGGTTGACCTTTCTTCTATCAGGTGTATATTACCGTGTTTTAACCCGATGCGGTTATAAGGTAAACGTGGTGCTATGAATCTGCAAACTACTCTCACATCTGCCTCTCTGATTCTGACCGAGTGTGCCATCAATGAACGACTTCGCCGTGCGGGCGAGACTGAGCTCCATCCAACGCTCTTTAATACCCCGCTTATTTATCATGACAAAGGCCGGGAAAAGCTGGCGGAAATCTATCAACAGTACCGGGAAATAGCCGCCCGGGCGGCACTGCCGATACTCCTCTGTGCCCCCACCTGGAGAATCGATCAGGTACGGCTTGCCGAGGCGGGTTTTGATAAATCGCTGCTCTTTGACGCTGTCAGCTTCATGCGCAAGCTCCAGCAGCAGTGGCAGACGACAGACTCAGAGGTATTCATCGGCGGTCTGCTCGGCCCGAAAAACGACTGTTATAAACCAGAGCAGGCCGAGAGCGCCGAGGCAGCCGAGGCATTCCACCAGTGGCAAATAGAACAGCTTGCCCTGGCAGGTGTCGACTGCATTATCGCCCAGACGATTCCAGCCGTTTCCGAAGCTTTGGGGATGGCTCGCGCCCTTACCCGCTCTGGGGTTCCGGCAATCATCAGTTTTGTCATCAACCGCAAAGCCCAGGTTTTAGACACCACTCCGCTTATCGATGCCATCAACATGATTGACGACAGTCTCGTTACACCGCCACTGGGCTACATGATCAACTGTGTGTATCCGACCTTTCTCTGCGCAGAGACACAACCGCCAGCTCTGTTTAAGCGTCTTCTTGGTATTCAGGCAAACAGCTCCTCACTGGACCATAGTCAACTGGATGGCGCCACCGTCCTGCATCAGGATGACCTGCAGCACTGGGGCGATAATATGCTCCGGCTCAATAGCGAGTTCGGGGTCAAGATACTAGGCGGCTGCTGCGGAACCGACAACACCTACCTGCAGTACCTTGTAGATCATCGCCAACAACACCAAAATTGAAGATTTTTCTCCCCTTTTGGCAATTCTTCCAACATCATCAATAACATGACTGACAAAAAATATAAAACTATAGCTTTTCAAGGAATGGCCGGTGCTTATTCCGATCTTGCCTGCCGCAAAGCCTACCCCGAACTCGAAACTGTTCCCAGTGTCTCGTTTGAGGCTGCTTTTCTGGCGGTTCGCGAAAAAAACGCTGATCTGGCCATGATTCCTGTCGATAACACTTTGGCCGGACGGGTCGCCGACGTCCATTACCTCATCGCCAATGGACAACTCCATATCATCGGCGAACATTTCCAGTTGATCCGTCACTGCCTGCTCGGACTGCCGGGGACCAAACTGGAAGACTTGACAGATGTGCACAGCCATGTCCATGCCATTCCCCAATGCAAAAAAATTATCGAGGAGCTGCACCTTGTCAAACATGTCGTCGCCGATACGGCCAAAGGTGCCTGCGATGTAAAAAAATGGGGTGACAAAACCCAGGCGGCAATCGGTTCTGAATTAGCGGCAAAGATCTATGGCCTCGAGGTTTTGAAAAAGGACGTGCAGGATGCAACGCACAACACCACCCGCTTTCTGGTTTTTTCCCGAGAAAAAGATGTACCGGAATTCGAGGCAGGAAAAAGTTATCTGACCAGTTTCACCTTCGTGGTAAGAAACATTCCAGCGGCATTGTACAAGGCCCTTGGCGGATTTGCCACCAACGGGGTGCAGATGGCGAAACTGGAAAGCTATGTCGACAAAGACTTTAACGTCGCCCGTTTCTACGCCGATGTCGAGGGGCATATTGACGAACCCTCACTCCAACTGGCCTTTGAGGAACTGCATTTTTTTGCCAAACGGGTTGACCTACTGGGTTCCTATCCCGCACATATTTTCCGAAATTCAACCAGAGGATAAGATCATCCTGTAGCTACCGGGATACTAACTAAAAGATATGGACGAGACATTCGAACAAATAAGCCTTATCGGCTTTATGAAACATAACGGCGGCTTAGAGTTTCGAAAAAGCTCTGAATCCACTTACCAATATAAAGCCCTGGTGCAGGACATGCATCTCAATCCGGGAGGTATTACCCACGGCGGTTTTATTATGAGCCTGCTGGATTCAGGCATGGGAACAGCTGCGTACCGGAGCCTTGGCGGTGAGACAAGAATTGCCACAATTGCCTTTGATGTAAAATTTATTTCCGCATCAAGCACGGGCGATATCCTGATGGGTACCGCGAAAATTCTCAGAAAAACACGTTCCTTGGTTTTTATGCAGGGCGAGATACGTTGCAGGGAGAAGCTGGTAGCCACAGCCGAGGGCATCTGGAAAGTGCTCTGAACCCGGCTGGCAATACGAGTGATCCGGATCTAAATAGTTTCCATCCTGAAACGCGACATTTTTTTCTTAATCGAGGCGTTCGATAAATTTAACCGCTGGCATATAATTGATATTCCGAGGATTAAATTTTGAGAACAACGAAGAGTTAGGGAAAAATGACCGTTTCAGGATGGAAACTAAATAATTGAACAAAATGAAAAACTACTGTAATGAAGACAAAAGATCTGGTAATTGCCCTTCTGGTAGTAATAATCTGGGGGGCTAATTTCACAGTTATCCGGCTTGGCCTGAACGGGGTACCACCTCTGCTCCTCGTCTCACTCCGTTTTTTTCTGGCGGCGTTTCCGGCCATCCTCTTCGTCAAGCGACCAGAGATACAACTTTCCCACCTGCTGATGTATGGATTTTCCGTCGGCATCGGTCAGTTTGTCTGTCTGTTCTATGCCATACATATCGGCATGCCTGCCGGGGTCGCTTCAGTTGTCCTCCAGGCACAGGCTTTTTTTACCATGCTTTTTGCTGTTGTACTCCTCGGTGAATCCGTCTCTTTTCGTCAGCTTGCTGGCTTGGTCCTGGCGGCGGCCGGCCTGTATCTGGTGACGGGCGGTCCCCTCAACTCAACCACCATCCCGCTTGGAGCACTGCTGCTCACTCTTGTTGGTGCAGCGTTTTGGGGAATGTCTAATATTGTGGTGCGCAAAGCGACCCTGGCCGCCGCGGCACAAGGCAAAAAAATCGACATGCTGGGCCTGGTGGTCTGGTCATCACTGGTACCGCCAGTGCCGCTTCTGCTGTGCTCACTCCTGCTTGACTCCCCGGCAAAAGTCGTCCAGACCCTCACGCATTTGCATGCACTTTCCCTTTTTTCCATCGCCTATCTGGCTTTCGGGGCGACGCTCCTCGGTTATGGGGCATGGAGCTACCTGCTTGCAAAATACCCGGCAAATCGGGTCGCTCCGCTATCACTGCTTGTCCCGGTATTTGGTCTTATCACTGCACAAATCGTCCTTGCTGAACACCTGGTTTTTATTCAATGGGCTGGTTGTCTGTTGGTTGTGCTCGGTCTGTTGCTGGCATTTTTCGCCTTGCCTCACAAAAAAATTCTGCACTGCAAGAGCTGAAGCGTTTGCACACGGCACTGTTGCCGATTGGACCGGCACATGGTAGAAAGAAAACACTTCGCTAAAAAATTAATCCCTACTCTCAGCTGACCAAAAGACATGAAACGATATCCTACCGTTACGACAAAACTCGTGCTACTTCTCGGCAATCCACTTGGCCATTCCATCTCCCCTGCCATGCACAATCGAGTTTTCGAGCAGCTCGGCTTGGACTATTGCTATATGCCGGTTGAGGTGACCGAGAAAAATCTCAAGAAGGTGTTTTCAGGTCTTGCGCGGATGAATGTTGCCGGCTTTAATGTGACCATTCCCCATAAAATCAGCATCATCGAGTATTTGGATGCATTAGATCCGCTGGCTGCCACAATCGGGGCAGTAAATACCATTACTGTCAAGGAGGGCAAAACAAAAGGGTATAATACCGATGGTGAAGGGTTTATTCGATCTTTTGAGGAAGAAACCCAAAGTAGCGTAAAAGGGAAACGGTTTTTTCTTCTTGGCTGTGGGGGTGCCGCTCGTGCCATCGCCATGACCCTTGCTTTCCATGGTGCAGAAAAGATCTCTATTCACAATCGTACGGCTGTAAAAGCGGAGGCCCTCACCGATGAAATCAATCAAAAGATACGCCCCTGTGCTGCAGCAGTAGGACAATCGCCGGAAAGCCCTCAAAAAGCACTGGCTGACTGCGATGTACTGATCAACACGACAAGCCTTGGCATGCATCCGCAAGAAGAGGTCTTACCGATTGCAGAATCGCTGCTATCGTCGCATTTAATAGTTGCCGATATCGTCTACAACCCATTAATGACCAGACTGCTGCAAACAGCTCAAGGCAAAGGCTGCGCCATTGTCCCTGGTCTCGGAATGCTCATTTATCAAGGCGCCGCAGCCTTTAAACTGTTTACCGGTGTCGATCCGCTGGTTGACCAAATGTCGGAAGTGGCCCATTCTCTTATGGCATCAAAGCAATAGTCCGCATTGCATGCAACGCTTCGGGACTACTCTTGGTAAAGTACATCCATGGCACTCGCCAGCTCTTGTATGGGTATCTGGCCTGGTGCTGATGCCTGCAGGCCGATGGCAAAGGTTATATCGGAGCCAAACAGCCCTCCGGCCAGTCGACTGACTGCACCTTCGGGACCCATGGATATAGTTACCATGGGGCACTGGACGATTTCATTTCTGGCCTTATTGGTAGCACTGAGAAGAGTCAGGACATCGCCATAGTTCTTTGGCATTGCTGCCAGTTTGGCGATGTCGGCTCCTGCATTCTGTGCCTCGACCAGCTTGGCATAGATAAAGGGTTCGCTGGGGGTTTCTTTAAAATTATGGTATGAAAGGATTAATTTGACATTATTGGCCTGAGCCCGTTCTTTTATGGCCTGGATAAATTCCGGACCATTACACAACTCGACATCGACAAGATCAACATTGCCGGTTGCCATTGCCGCAGCAAACAATTCCAGCCGTTTTTCCTGGGCAATCTTTGTCATGCCGCCTTCCAGGTCTATCCGACAGGTAAAGATCAGCGGAATATCGCCAATACATCCCCGTACCTCCTGCAACAAAGATAAACAATCGTCTCTATTCTCCACCAGCTCGCAGGCATCAACACGCCACTCCAGCAGGTCGGGCCGTAGCGCTGCCAGCTCTTTCGCTTCGTGAAGAACCCTGGTCCTGGTATCTCCCACCAAGGGCAGACATATCAGTGGCCTGGGCCCGCCAATCACTGCGCCTCGTACAACGACCTGCAAGATGCTCTGTTGCCTCATAATCCTCTTATCCGATCAAAAGTGCCTGCGCTTCAGATTGCTTCACATGGCCAAAGATGGTACTGTTTCGGCATTGCAA
>CBDTUM010000035.1:0-35042 GCA_965363495.1 uncultured Desulfopila sp. | reverse complement strand
CCGATCAGGCCCCCTCACATAGCCAACTATAGCTCGGAGGCCTGCTTGAACGAACCTGGAGCCCTGATTGAACGATTACTGATTCGGGTTATGCGCGCACCTACTGCGTTCCGGTGAACGATTAAAAAAAGTTTCCGTTGTAAGTATGCAAATTGACCCAGTTATGAATTTAAATTCGTTAGGATATCACAATAATCACGAAATGTAAGCGTAGTCGCCTCTTTATGTTTTGCAGCAGTCTCGAAAAGTATTTGCACTAGGCCGAGGAAACGGTTCCGTGCTGATATGACTGCTTATGTATATGGAAAACGTCCGCATAGGTGGCTTGTTTTTTTGGCTCATCTGCTTATCTTTGTGGAGTGAATGAAAATAATTTTGCAGGGAGGGTAATATGAAAAATGGCATTATGATTTCTGTTGGGAAAGTAGCTCTATTTTGCCTGGCTATCTTGCTATCTCTTGGATTTTATGGATGTGGCAATATGGGTCAGGTCGCATCCATTGACAATCGGTTACTCGTTAGTGAGCAGAAAAGTAACCAGGGCACTTATAAAGACGGGGAATTAACATTACTTTACAATTATAGCCTCACTGGTGACACGTTGAATTTGACAGGAACCGTCTATTATAGAGGAGGTGTTGATTGGCTAAATGTATTCATTCTGTTTCTTGACCCAACCGGAACCGTATTACAGCGGAAGATAATATATTCTTCGGGATATCGAGTTTACCCACCGTGGGAGGCTGAACGAAAATTTCAGGAAAAATTGATTGTGCCGCATGGAGCAACTGGCATATCCTTTAGCTATTTTTCTCAACCACGCAGTAGTCATAAATAATCATTGTTCTTCATCCTTTTATCAATAAAAGATCATGCCTTTTAGGTATTGAATTCTTTGTCGGACAAATTTACTGTATGTCTCTGAAAAAACTAATGATATAATCTATGAAAAACTAAAAGTTGACGGGATAGACCCGCCAACAATTGAAGCCAGACATGGAAATTTGCCTTAGATCAACTAATTACTATGCCTATCTATAAAATAGAGTAACAAGATGTCAACCACTACTTATAGACAGACACGAACTAATTAATATCAGACTGATGGGTGGTAGCGGGCATGGCAAGACCGGCAATGTCTGCATGTGCGTTGGTCCTATACGCGGTAAGTTTACGGTAAAAAAAGTGGCCGGCATTTTCCCCTCTCTTTTTAATATTGATTTCTTTAATCTGCCCCAGCTGCTGGTAGTGATTGAGTAAACCGGTAGAATCCAATTGTTTCCTGTCTTCGGCGATCATTAAAATATCCCGTGCCACTGCCTGTAATGGCGGGCACCAGTAATTGTACATAAGGGCATCATCACCGAACAACTGGCGTCCGGTTGTCTCATTGAGCTCTGCTGTCTCTTGTCCGGGAAGATTCATTTTGTCGCGATAAAAGGCGAGTCCGCTGGCTATTCTGTATTTATCCATGCCCACGACGAGAAGAGGCCTGGTTGAGCTGTGGGCAAGAGTATCCACCTGGCTGGCCAGATCGTCCCAGCCATAGAGGAAAACATTCTTGGCAAAAGAGGTTTGCGGCAGGCCAAAGGTGCAATAATGCAGCAGCACCCCGTATGCAATCATTGCGGCCACAAGTGTTCCCGGCCAGAGGCGGGCCATTCGCTGTTGTATCTTGCCTGTGTGTTGGGCCATGCTGTAGGCGATAAACGGCAGGGTCGCCAGCCATAGCGGGCCGGTCCAGTTCAGTTTTACCTCCTTGGTCAGACTGAATAGGATAAAGATACTTAAAGGAACAAGAGCCATGGTCAGGCAGAAAAAATATCCCCTGGAATATGTGGCGTCACCGGCATGGGTGGTGCTGGTTTTACCGGCAAATCGTGGCAGCATACTGGTAACCGCGCTCAGAAAACCGGTAGGCGTCAGTAATATCAGCGCGCTGAGCAGCAGCAAATGGGTGGAAAATTTAGAGACATCCTGGACTCTCCCCTGGCTTTGGAAGAGAAAAGATGCCCAGTGATGTTCATAATTCCACCAGATAACCGGGGAAAAAACGGCCATTGCCAGCAAGGCGGCAACATAAGGTTGCGGCTTGAAGAACCATTTTCTAGCCGAAGAATCTGCGAGCATATAGAAAATAACCGCCGGACCGAGAAATGCGATGGTGTATTTGGAGGCAAGGCCAATCCCCAGGCTGATGCCGGCCCAATACCAGGCGCGAGATTCTTGCTCGACAAGGGCCCGATACAAGAAATAGAGCGCACCTGACCAGCAGGCAATAAGCGGTGCATCGGGGGTATTGACCAGGGCGGCGCCAAAAAATATTGGCAGGGAGGCAACAAGAATCACAGCCCTGAAAGCAGTATCGCTGTTGAATATTTTTCTGGTCAGCTTGTATGTGAAAAAGGAGGTAACAAACCAGCACATAAAAGCCCCGATGCGGACGCCGAATTCATTATTGCCGAATATCTCAGTGCCAAGTCCTATCAGCAAAGCGATAACAGGGGGATGGTCGAGATAGCCCGCGGCCATATGCCGGGAATAATTCCAGTAATATGCCTCCTCTTGGATAAGCTCAATGTTGCCCAGATAGACCAGGCGGAGCAGGACGGTATAGCCAATGAGCAGGGTGCCGAATATTTTCCAGTTCATTGAACGAAAGCGAAAGACTTCAAGGCGAACACAGATAATCGCCGCCAACCAGATAAAAAAAGATGTTATGATGACAGCGCCGGCGAGAAGAAAGGGGGATGTTCCGTTTGACAGGACCGGAAAGGCGAGTATCCCTCCCCGGATAAAAAGTCCAAGCGGGACAGCAGTGAGAAAACGAATATAGTCTCCCAGCTGAGAATTACCCGGTTTTCTCCAGCGTAACAACAAGGAGAGAGGGTAGCACACATGTACTGCACCTAAAAGGCTGAGCATGTGGCTTGTTTCCATTGGCCGGCCCCAATGCATGAGAGAACTGAACAAAGCATAGTCGAGCAAGCCGGCTGTCAGCCCCAGCATGAAGAGCATGGGCATTACCCTGACAATATGATGCGTCGCCGAGAGCCTGACAAGTTGATAAAGATATTCCTTGAAGACGGAGCAATTCATTTTTGAACTGCCGTGCAACCTGTCCCGGAAAGAAATGGGCACTTCAAGGACCTTAAAAGAATCTTTTTGTTCCGCCAGGATTTCGAGAGCTATCTTGAATCCGGCTATATTTTCCTGTTTATTGATGAGCCATTTACGGCCAATGGAGAAAAATCCAGAGAGTGGGTCCCTGACCGAGCTGAGCATGCGGGCCGGTATCGAGGCAAGTTGCGAGCCTAGGCGGCGGGTAATAGGCCAGTCGGGGGTGTCGCCGCCGGCAATATATCGGCTGCCGATGACCATGTCATGGGTGCCCGCTAAGAGAGGCTCGATCAATGCGGGAATCATTTCCGGTGGATGACTCAGGTCGGCATCCATGACGACTATATGTTCATGGGAAGCCTGCTGTGCCCCTGTGACAACCGCTCCCGCCAGACCACGCGCAGAATTTCGACAGATCAGCCGAACGTCCAGGTCTCCGTGATAATCGGTCACCAACTGCCGCGTCCCGTCAATGGAACCGTCATCGACAACGAGCACCTCAGGCCGCATAACCGACGACTCGAATACCTTGGAAATATGACGCAATAACAACAGAATATTGCTTGCTTCATTCATCGTCGGAATGATGATGGAAAATTGTTTCATATTCTGCTCCCTAGATACATTTTGACCAGCCGTTTCAAAAAATTGTAAATCACCACAATCTCTAGAGTACCAGAGCAAGATGAAGGATCAGTGAGGTCGAACTTTTTTTAGAAAAATTCTGTGGTGAACAAAGCCAGAAAATCGACAACCTATTTTAATGAGCACTATTGGGGCGGAAAGCGATGTTATCCGGAGAAGATAAAGAATTTACGCATGACATAGTTAATCATTACCGCTGAAAATATATTGGCACAAAAGGCATAGGTGGTGAGGAGGCCGAAGCGTTTGATAAGAACACCCATCAGTATGGTGCCAAGCAGGACACTGACGCCGGAGACTGCATAAAAAAGAAGAATTTCGATAGCAAAATTATACTTTCCAGCCTGAAAGACCCAGAGAATATTGGTGATATACGCCACCATATTCGATACGAGAAAGGCGATGCCGTTGTCGATCATCGAGTTGCGTGCCCGGGTGGCGTCATGTATCGGTCTGATGGACAGATTAAAAAACCGTACGGCATGGTCATTTTCCTGGAGCGCCGGGAAAATTTTCCAGGCTATCAGGTGAAAGATGATGATATGCGTGAGTGTAGCAAATGCACCCGCTAGAGCGTACTTGATGAATTGGAGGAAGGTGGCAGTATCTACGGTCATCTGGTTATTGACACATTCTTAGTCTGTTGATCAAGCAAACTATTTTCTAATGAGTGGTCTTGCATAAATGGTCGAGAGCATGAAGGCCAGACACAACCCCGCCCATTGCCAGTTTTCGGCAATTTTTTGTTTCAACATGATGCCTGTGTTATTTCTTGTTTATGGTGTTGGGCAGGACGCACCCGGAAAACGATAATAAACCGGATGATGCCTTTGTCGGAGATGGTCACTGATATGCATTGTTTTCAAGGGATACGGTGAGGGTGGTTAAAAGTTGTGATATTTTGCTGGCCTACATGGAAACGGAAAAAAATTACAATCAGTTTTTCGTTTCTGGAAAGATTATGAAGAGAATACACCATGAATATGAAGGACGGATGAAGTTTGAGTGAAAATTCAGCTACGATCATTGTCATAGCCAACTGCCATATATTCATTTTTAATGGACTGTTTGGAGGTTGGCTATTTTGCGCAGTACGTTTATAGTTCGTCACAGGAATATTACAGCCAATGATACAACAGATTCGGTGCTGGTGATCGCTTACAAAATCAGCAAATAATTTCTACCGTATTCTGGAGGACGCTATGACCGAAGCAAATGCAAGCAGTGTCAAAAACCAGACAAACGATCGCAAGACCATAGAAAAGCTCAAACGCGGCTTTGCCTATAAGCTCTTCTACCAGCAGGGAGTATGGACGCAGAACGCATCGCTGAACGATTACTATCTTGCGGTGAGCTATACGGTGCGGGACCGCATGCAGCAGCTGTTTATCAACACAATTCGGGCGCTTCAGGAAAAGGACTGCAAGATAGTCAGTTACCTGTCCGCCGAGTTTTTGATGGGTCCCCATCTGCACAATAATCTGATCAATCTGGGCATGTATGATCAAATAGCCCAGGCGGCGGCGGAATCCGGGCTTGACCTGCAGCAAATCATCGACCATGAAGAGGAACCGGGCCTGGGCAACGGCGGCCTGGGCAGGCTTGCGGCCTGTTATCTGGATTCATTGTCCAGTCTGGAGATTCCCGCCATCGGCTATGGTATCCGTTATGAGTTCGGTATGTTCGATCAGGACTTTGAGAACGGCTGGCAGAAGGAACTGAGCGATCGCTGGCTGCAGCCTGGTAACCCCTGGGAGTTTAAAAAAGCGGATATGGCTGTGGAAGTCGGTTCCGGCGGGCACACCGAACGCTACACCGACGACCAGGGCAATGTACGGGTCCGTTGGGTTCAGGGACGATTGGTCAAGGGTATTCCCTACGATACACCGATCCCCGGTTACCGGGTCAACACGGTCAATTTGCTCAGGTTGTGGAGTGCTGAGGCGCCAAAGAGCTTTGACTTTGCCGAATTTAATACCGGCGATTATTTTGGGGCGGTGCATGAGAAGATGCTCGCTGAGAACATCACCAAAGTCCTCTATCCCAATGACGACCAGTTCAAGGGCAAGGTACTTCGCCTGCGGCAGCAGTATTTCTTCGTCTCCTGCTCGATGCAGGATATGATCCGTATCCACCTGTTTCAGTATGAAAGCCTGGACAATTTTCCCGACAATTTCGCCGTCCAATTAAACGATACCCACCCGGCTATCGCCGTGCCCGAGTTTATGCGGCTTTTGGTCGATATCCACCACTATGACTGGGACCGGGCGTGGGATATAGTCACGCACACTTTCGCCTATACCAACCATACTCTCCTCCCCGAGGCCCTGGAAAAATGGCCGGTGGCGATGCTGGGCCGGCTGCTGCCCCGGCACCTGGAAATCATTTATGAAATCAACAGCCGGTTTCTCGATCTGGTCCGTCTCGAGTACCCCGGAGATGAGGATGTGGTGCGACGCATGTCGATCATCGATGAATCAGGGGAACGCTCTATCCGCATGGCCAACCTCGCCTGTGTCGGCTGCCATACAATAAACGGCGTAGCCGAACTGCACACCAGGCTGCTCAAGGAGCACACCCTGGCCGATTTTCATCGATTGTGGCCGGACAAGTTGATCAACATCACGAACGGGGTCACGCCACGCCGTTGGATGGTGGTCAGTAATCCGCGCCTGACGGAATTGATCAGCTCTGCCATCGGTGAGGAATGGATTACTGATCTGAACAAGCTCCGAGCGCTGGAGCCGCTTGTCGACGACCCGGCGTTTTGTGAGCAATGGCGGCAGGTTAAGTTCGAAAACAAGCAGGACATCTGCACCATCTTTACCTGCCATCAGGATGTGCGCTTTAATCCAGATGCACTCTTTGACGTCCAGGTTAAACGGATTCACGAGTATAAACGCCAGCTCCTCAATCTGCTGCATATCGTCACCTTGTATAACCGGCTGAAAAACAATCCCGGTCTTGCTGCCCCGCCCCGTTTTTTCGTCTTTGGCGGCAAGGCTGCGCCGGGCTATGCCATGGCGAAACTTATTATAAAACTGATCAACTCGGTGGCTGAGGTGGTCAATGGCGATCCCGATGTTAACGATCGTCTGCAGGTCCTGTTTATCCCCAACTTCAATGTGCAGATCGGCCATCTCGTTTATCCCATGGCCGATCTGAGCGAACAGATTTCCCTGGCCGGTAAGGAAGCATCCGGCACCGGTAATATGAAGTTTTCCATGAATGGTGCCTTGACCATCGGCACCCTGGACGGAGCCAATGTGGAGATCCGTGAAGAGGTCGGGCCGGAAAATTTCTTTCTGTTTGGTATGAACGTGCAGGAAGTAGCGGCCCAAAAAGCAGCCGGCTACGATCCGCGGGTAATCTATAACCAGAACGAGGAGCTGAAAGCTGCCATAAACCTGATTGCCACCGGCCATTTTTCCCATGGCGATCGTGAACTGTTCCGGCCTGTTGTCGATTCCCTGCTCTATGATGATCCGTATATGGTGCTCGCCGATTACCAGTCCTACATCGAATGTCAGCAGCAGGTGGGCGAGGTCTTCCAGGAGCCGGAACGGTGGACCAGAATGGCCATCCTTAATGTCAGTCGCATGGGTAAGTTTTCTTCGGATCGCTCCATTGCCGAGTATTGCCGGAAAATATGGCAGGTCAAACCCTTCCCGGTGGCTCTTAAGCTGCAGCGACTACCGGATAATGGTATTAAATTTCCCAAACGCGATAGAATTGTGCGTACCTGATTGTGCTTTTTACTATGAATCATTGCATAATAGAGATCTTCCCTCGCCATAAATCCGCACCGGAAAAGAGGCCAAATGCAATGGTTGGCGCGATGTGTCTGTTTCTTTTCTTTTTCGGTATTTCTTCTTTTACTTGGGCGAAAGAGCTGGCCACGCTTCGTCCTTATACCCGGCAGATCATCTTTACCGGCTTTACCCGACCGCTCCAGGAGCTGACTATAGCGGCGGAAGTGAGCGGTACATACACGACCGTGCCGTATGATGTGGGGGATGTGGTCGGCGCCGGTGGCGTGGTGGCCGAGATTGATGTTACTTTTGTCAGGCTTGCCCTGCAGAAAAACAAAATCGCCCAGCAGCAGACGGAACTCCAGCTTCTCCTGGCGAAAAAAAATCTGGCCCGATTCAAAAACCTGATCGATAAACAATCTACCGCCCAGGCAACATACGACGAAACTGTGTTGAGTGCCGGGATACTCGAACTTGCCCTGGAAAATTTAAAAAACGAACAGGAAAATTTAACGGAACAGTTGCAGAGACATACCCTGCGCGCTCCGGTTGGCTGGTCGGTCATAAAACGCTCTGTCGAACCCGGCGAATATGTGCGCCAGGGGGAACCAATTCTCAAGCTGGGTAATTTCCAGAGTCTGTGCATCCCTTTTCTTGTTACCTATGAAGAACTGGTTTTATTGCGTGATATGGCCAGGCTGACTGTTCTTCTGCCCGATCTGGGCGATGAGGTCGAGGCTGAGATATACCGGATTGCCCCGGATTTTGATGAAAAGAGCAGGAAAATAGCCGTAGATTTGCGCATTGGTCAGCAAGAGGTGGCTACCCGTCCTGCCCTGCGGGGAGGTGTTCGTGCTCACCTGATCATAGGGGGAAAAACAGAACAGAATTCCTTCCTCATTGCCGCAACCGCTCTTGTCAGCCGTTATGATGCGCACTGGCTGGTTGCCCCGGATGGGGAACAGCGTAAAATACTCCTCCTTGGAATGACTGAGGACGGCAATGACGCAATTGTCAATAGCAGTGCATTCATGCCGGGTGATCAATTCATTGTGAGCCCCGACTCTTTTAGTAATCGCGACTCTTCTACCAAAAATTGATTCTGTCTCGATACTTGCTCAAGTAATCTGTGTGCAAGTGAAGAAGAGGAAAATGTTATGAAAAGGTCCACGTAACCCTGCCTGTCGTTTTCTGACTTAAATGAGAACGTGGTAAAAGAAGTTAAGAGTACCTTGCTGTATCTTTAAACAAACCGAAGCAAACTGGTTGGTTTACTATCGACCAATATGGGAGATAAAAATGAACATCGCGGCAAACCTCATCAAGACGGCAACACCACTCTGCAAAAGATGTACTATAGCTGATGTGCGCCTGGGACTCGGCTATACCATTGTGGAAATAAACGACGGCAGTGCCGGTTTAGCCTGGACCCCGAATAAGATACAATCCGGGTCCTGCACCCATCTTCGCCGGGCTGGAAGCCTGGTCGGTATGGATGCAGGCGAACTGCTTGCCTGGCTGGATAGTGACATTTACTTGGAAAGGGCAATTGGTCTGGCAACGTTTAATGCCTTGAACAGCAAAGTCGAGCGAGAGCTGCGCGAGGAAGAGTCTATTTCTCTGCTCAGGCTAAAAAACACCGATCAGGTGGTCATGGTGGGTTATTTTGCTCCACTTATTGGCAGAATTAAGGCGAGCGGTTGTCAATTGACTATTGTCGAGTTGGACGGTGAAAAACCCGGTGTAATCGCTGTAGGGCCAGGGATGAAGGCTCTTTCTGCATGCGATGTGGCAATCATCACCTCCACCAGCATAATCAACAATAGTATCGGGGGATTGCTTGCTGCATTGACCGGGCATCGGGCTGCGGTAATGCTCGGTCCCTCGACGCCGATATGTCCCGAAGCCTTTGCCGGCACCGGAATTACTCAACTGAGCGGGGCATATGTACTTGACGTCGACGATGCAAAAACAATCGTTTCGCAGGGGGGAGGAACTATGCTGTTGAAAAAAACGCTGCGATTCGCCTCAGCACAAATATGAGGCAACATATTGTTAAAGGGAATATTTTAGAATAATGCAACAATTTGTTCTTTTTACCCTCAAGCAGAAGGTTGTCCTGAACCTTCTTTTTGTTTTGCTCATGGTCGTTGGTGCTTTTACCCTTTTGCGCATGCCGGTAGAGCGCTATCCCAATATCCAGTTCGGCAAAATGTATATCAATACTTTTTTGCCGGGAGCCTCCGCCAAGGATGTTGAAACTCTGGTTACCACCGAGATCGAAAAGGGTCTTGAAGATCTGGAAGAGGTTGAATATATCCGTTCCGTAAGCTATGGCGAACGCTCGAATATTGTCATCAAATTTGTCGACGACAGTGATTATGAAAAACGATTTGATGATGTCCGCCTGAAGGTACTGTCTATTGTCGGCGATCTGCCGGACAGGGCCGAACCTCCGGTCTTTAATTTTCTCGACGTCAATGACTGGTTTCCCACCATAAGTGTCAATGTTGCCGGCGCGCATAGCAATGCCACCCTGACGGAGATTGCCGAGACGGTGAAAATCCCTCTTGCCCAGATAGATGGTGTGAAAGAGGTAATGGTTTCCGGTGATCACACCCGGGAGTTTCACCTGATTTTGTCCCGGGACAAACTGCGTACCTACGGTATGACTTTTCCTGATGTCGCCGCCGTACTGCACAAGAGCAATGTGAGTTTTCCCGCCGGCTATGCGGCTACAACAAAGGGGGAGTTCGTTGTCAGGGTTGATGAACAGTTCAGCAGTAGAAAGGATCTGCTGGCAGCCATCATGCGCCGGGATGGTGATGGTTCCTTTGTTCGTCTGCAGGATCTTGTCGAGGCAGCGTATTTTTCCTATCAGGACCCCTTCCTCATGACATCTCTCAATGGCGAGGATTGTGTCACCCTGGAAATCTTAAAGCATAAGGACAGCAATGCCCTTTTTATTGCCGAAAAAGTCAGAAAGATATTGCGCGAGGTGCAGCCTGCCTATGCCGATCTTGGTGTGTCTCTTGCCGCTACGCAGGATTCCAGCACGAAAATTGAAGATTCCATCAGGGTACTTGGCGTCAATCTGCTGCTCGGTATCCTCCTGGTTTGCACCATTATTTGGTTGTTTATGGGCTTTAGAAATGCCGCGCTTATTACCATAGGTATACCTTTTTCCTTTCTGGTTACCCTGGTGCTGATGTATATGACCGGCAATTCAATAAATGAGGTGTCGCTCTTTGCCTTTGTACTGGTCTCGGGAATTATCGTCGATGATGCCATTGTCGTGGTGGAAAACATGTATCGCCACTATCAGACCGGCAAGCCTCTACTTGAATCTATAGTGGACGGTACTGCCGAGGTTTTTCTGCCGGTTGTTGCTGCGACAGCCACGACGATTGTCGCTTTTCTACCCATGCTGATTATGACCGGAATGGTCGGTGATTTTTTTGCCATAATCCCCAAAACGATTGCCTTTGCCCTGGTTGCGTCGTTGTTTGAGTGTCTGGTTATTCTTCCCTGTCATTATCTTGATTTCGGTCCCCGGCGAAGAACTGTTGCAACTGCAGCTCTGTCTTCCCAGCCGACCACCTTTGCCCTGCCGGAAGAAGGGCTGATCATGAGTATTATCCGGCGGCTGTTTACTTCCCTGATTTTACTGGTGCTCCGTTTTCGTGTGAGCTGCCTGGTGTTGCTAGCCGTAATTTTTGTTGGGGCAATGGCCATATTTGTCGGTTCGATCCAGGGTAAAACAAGCCTGGTACGCATCAAATTTTTTCCGGATAAATATTCTCTTTATTACGTCGAGATTACTGGACCTCAAGGGACTTCCCTGCAAGAAACCAATGCGCTGGTAAAAAAAGTTGCCGCTCGTCTTGCTACTGACGGCCTTGGGCAGGTTGAATCCGCCCTTGGCTATGCCGGCTACTATATCAACGAAGATTTCAGTCCGCAATATGGCCGCAATCTTGGCTACGTGGCAGTAACCCTGCCGTCTACTGCTGCAAGGCGTTTTGCTGACTATCCGAAAAACGATGTGATCGCCCATCTTGAAGCAGTACGACAAAAAGTCAAACCGATCCTGCCCGAAGGCTTTTCTCTGACTGTTCGTCCCGAGAAAGATGGTCCTCCTTCCGGTGAGGATTTAAATATCAGGGTTCTGGGACAGGATGAGAAAAATGTCGCCGCACTCGCTGCAGATATCGGACGCTTCCTGCGCAATGACAACACCATCTCTCCATGGTTGGTCGATCTGCAAGACGATCAGGGCAGCGATGCCAGGGTTTTTCGTATACACGTCGATAAAGAGAGGGCGGCGGAATACGGATTGACTGTGGAGGAAATTGCCGCCCTTGCGGCATCGGCGATGGACGGCCAAATAATCGGCGAGATGAAGCGTGTCGAAGAGTCCATCGATATCAGGTTGAAAGTAGATAACGATCATGACAAGACCATGTTTTCGGCCATGGATATGGAGATTGTGCATTCTCCTGCGGGAGCCATTCGCCTTGGTGATCTCTGCCGACCTGTTTTCAACCTGGAGCCCGGCTATCTTAACCGGTTCCAAAGACAGCGGGCGATAACTTTTACCGCCAATTTAAAGGCCGGGGCACCGATTACCAGCCCGGTTGTGGTACATAAAGTAGACACATATTATGCTGGTATCCGGGCGAAATATTCCGGGGCTTCGCTTATCTTTGCCGGAGAACATGAATCAACCCAGAAATCATTTCTTTCGCTCGCCTATGCTTTTGTCATTGCCATTATTGCCGTGTATCTCATACTTGCCGCCCAGTTTAAGTCATATTTCCAGCCACTGATCGTCATTGCAGCCGTAATCTTTGCCCTTACCGGCGTCATCCTGGGGACGGTTTTTTCCAGAACAATCTTTACGATCAACAGTTGTGTCGCAGTATTAGGAGTAACCGGGGTGGTGGTCAATGATTCCCTGGTGCTCGTTGAGTTTATCAATAAATGCTATGCCAGAGGGCTCAAAAGACGTGATGCCCTGCTGCAGGCAACGCACACCCGGCTGCGTCCGATACTGCTGACCACCCTGACCACCACTCTCGGTCTTCTGCCAATGGCGCTTGGCATTCCTGAGTTTTCGGTGATCTGGGGGAGTATGGCGATGACCTTTGTTACCGGGCTGTGTACTGCCACCTTTCTGACAATTATCATCATCCCTCTGCTCTGGGATATAATCACGGCGCGTTCTGAGCCGCAGGATAGCAATTGAGCTGGGGGCAAACTAATGCACCACTCTTTTATTACTTAGTTTCCATCCTGAAACGGCCATTTTTCCCTAACTCTTCGTTGTTCTCAAAATTTAATCCTCGGAGGTAAGCGTAGACTCCGATATCAATTATATGCCTGCGGTTTTTACGAGCTGGTCATGACTTATTCTGTACAGTAAAAACATTGCGGCAATAGGTTTCGCGCACTCTGCAAGAGCCGGCAACAGCGATAGCGGCAAAGAAGAGCATCAGTAGAAAACCATGGGAGTACTCGGTCTGGGAATAGATACGGATACCATTTGCCATGGTACCATCCCAGGATAAATCAGCGATGTAGCCAAAAAGCGGCTGCATGAGCGCTGTGCCGATAAAACAGCCGGAATTGACCACACTTACCGCCATACCCGAGAGGTTGGGATGAATGATTTCTTTTGCCGCGGCAAAGGTGAGGACAAAGCCCGAGCCGGCAAAACCCATTCCCCCAAAAAGAAGAAAGCCGGAGGTTCCGGGTGACCAGGGTGCATACATCAGGAGTATCCAGGAAAGGGTATAGCCAAGAACGCAGGCGATGAGGATTGGTTTACGCCTGCCGATCCGATCGGAAAACCAGCCAAAAAACAGAGCGCCAAAAGCAAAAGAGAGCAGCATGGCCGTCATATGACTCGCCGCATACGCTCTGTCCATTCCATGCACGTCCTTCAGGTACGGAATCCCCCAAAGGCCCATAAAAGAATAGAGTCCTCCGATCATGCCGAACTGCACCCAGAATCCTGGCCAGAGACGAAGAACAGAGAGAACCGAGGCAAGGTTTTTCAGCCAGCTGGAGTGGAGAGCCGTGCGCTGTGTCGGTTCCTGAAAATCAGGGGCACCATACCCCAGGTCTTCAGGTCGGTTTCTGACAATCAGAAAACCAAGCAGTGCCAGAAAAAGAGAGAGACAGCCTATTGCTATAAAGACAATGCGCCAGGAAAATATGGTCAGCAGGGCGGACAGCGGTGCCGCCGCCAGCACGGAGCCGAGGTTGCCGATGAGCAGGGTGAGGCCGCTCATAAACCCAAAGACTCTTTCGGAAAACCACACTGAATTACTCTTCATGATGGCGATAAAGACCACGGAAACACCAAGACCAACCAGGAAACGACCCGCACAGGCCATCGCAAAACTGCCAGCCATGCCAAAGACAATAGAACCTGCGCCGGCAACCAGATTGCCGCTGATGATTGAAGTCCTGGTACCAAGGGTGTCGGCAATGACTCCTGAGGGAATCTGCATACAGGCGTAGACGAAAAAATAAATGGCTGACAGGGTGCCGAGCTGGGTACCGGTTATGTGTAAGGCCCTCATCAGATATTCGGAAACGACACCAGGCGCCATACGATGAAAATAGACGAGAATATAGGTGAGAATGAGAATGGTAAAAATCGACCATTTGGCAAAAGTAAAAGTCAGTATTCGAGATTCTGTTTTGGACAGAGAATTATCCTGCATGATTCGTATTCCTGTAGTATTGCCGGCTGATTGTTCACAATAGAAAAAAATGTCAGCAGAGTAAAGTGAAGCGGCATTATAGCAAAGGATGGCGGGATGTCATTGACTAATCCAGACCGGGTCGAGTGGTGATAAACCCTGGGCGTAGACGAAAGAGGGCAGGGCGGGAGAAAAAGAGCCGGCAAACAGGGCTCTTATGAGGTGTTCAGGTGGTGGAGTCACTGCAGCAACACAGGAACACCTCATAAGAGAAGCCAATGTCAAGCCGGGGCAGATGAGGTAGAGTAAGAAACTGTGTTTTTAAACGAGTGTTATGAGGATTCTTTTAGAGCATGAATGGAGTTTTGTCCTCGAATTCGGTGAATTGCTTATCGATAGAGCCAAAAATATGTAAGATTTTATCCTTTGTTTCCATGGTGTTTTTCACTGTTTCCTGGGCGTCGAGAGCATGCAGCTGGGCTATTGCCGAATCCATTGCCGACCTGAAATCCTTTACTTTTGCAGTGGATCTGGACTGGCTGTCCGAAGAAGCTTTTCCGGCCTGTTCTTCGATTTTTTTCAGGTTGACTTGCCATTCTGCGATCTTTCCGTCGATGATGTCTTTGTAGGTCGTTGATTGCATTGAATTCCTCCATTGGTGTTCAAGTTGTGAAACGTATCTTGTTTCGGACGATTACTAGAGTTCTAGCATTTACTATAAGCTTAAAAATAAAAAAAGTAATAGCCTGGCTTTTATTTACCTTGTTCGTCGATGTGTCCAAATATATTGTGATTTTTGCTTTTTTGGGCTCGATAACACCGCTACACTTTAATCGGGAAGATTGAGGATGCGCCTGGCGTTGGCAGAGGTGTAATTGGCTGTAATCTCGCTTGGCTCCCCACGCAGAGTTGCTAGTGTTCCCAGTACTTCAGGCAGGAATCGCGGATGGTTGCTTTCCCCCCGATGGCCAGCCAGGGGGATGTCGGGCGCGTCGGTTTCCAGGACGAGGGATTCCTGCGGGAGCTGTGTGGCATTTTTTCTGATTCGTTGCGCCCGGTCGTAGGTGATCGTGCCGCAGATACCGATACCGAAACCAAGCTTTATATAGGCACAGGCCTGTTGATAACTGCCGCTGAAGGCATGGACGATCCCACCCTGGGAGAAATGTTTTCTGCGGATGGTCGCCAGGACCTGGTCGTGCGCCTTGCGCACATGCAGGAGAACCGGCAACTGGGCGGTTATGGCTATTGTCAACTGCTCTTCAAACAGCAGCTGCTGCGCAGCACGGTCAACGTTTTCGGCATAGTAATCAAGACCGATTTCGCCAATCGCCACAGGTCTCTCTGGTCCGTTTCCACTGAGAAGTTCTTCCAGCTCCTGCAAATGATGCGGGTGGTGGTGTTCAAGATAGAGTGGATGCAGGCCGGGGGCACCGAATACTCCTTGCTCGCGGTTGCACAGCTGCATGAGCCGTTTCCAGCCGGCTTGCATTACTCCGGGCAGAATTATTTTTTTCACTCCCGCAGCATGTGCTGTGGCCAGTGCCGTCCCGAACTGCTGAAAATGTTTCTGCAGATCAAGGTGGCAGTGGGTGTCGATTAATTCCATTATTCTTGCCGTAGTAGTATGTCATCAAGACGATATCAGGTTTGTCCCGGTTCAAAAGAATCGTTGGTAAATATACCACGTCCATGCCACAAGGAGCATCCTTTTACTCTAAGATCCTCATCATTGCAGACGGCCGCTCTTTCGCATCGTTATCGCGGGAAAGTGCTTGAGGAGGCTTTGGCGGTCGCAGCAAGATCTTACTGATGTCTCTGTGCGATAAAGTCAGCCATAAGCTGTAATATAACGGCCTGCGCCTCTATGTGCGGCACATGGGCACAGTTGGCAACGATCTCGACGTGCGCATCGCCGGAGGTTTTTGCAGCGATACGTGCGGCATGTTCTGCTGCGGCGTATTGATCGTCATTGCCCTGAATGACCAATAGCGGTACCTCGATACTTGGCAGAAGATATTCAATGTTCCAGGATTGAAACCAGTCCGCTAACCATGTTTTTGACCATGCGTGGTAAAGTGTTTCTGTTTTATCGCCATGATATTTCGCTAAGCCGCTGAGTTTGCCTCTGGTCCATGCCTTATTTGCCATTTTTATTCCGGCGATAGTCTGCTCTTCAACAAAGATATGGGCTGCCTCCGTTATAATACCCTGCAGCAAAGGAGGTCGCTCTGCGCCGAAAATTAAACTGATACTGCCGCCATCGGAATGGCCGATCAGTATGTAAGGCGTATTCGGAAGTACTTTTTCAAGAAGCTCCGGCAGTTCGCGGAGTGCATAGTCGTGGAGATAATGGATGGTCCGTTTATGGTGCAAAGCAGAAGATTTTCCGTAGCCCAGCCGGTCGTAAACCAATCCTCGGCAACCTGTAGCTGTACATAATTTTGCCGGAAAATCGCCCCACATCGCGATACAGCCCAACCCCTCATGCAAAAACAACAGATAGGGCCGCGTGCTATCACCTTCAATGAACTGGTAGTGCAGCCTGTAGGATATATCAGTCGTTAATGTTGTCGTTGATGTATTTTTTTCCAGATATGGCACTCATTTTCCCCCGGTGGTAGACTAATTGATCATTTTCAATCTCCAAAAAAATAACCAAATTTGTAGACAAAAAACAAGCAATACAATAGATTCATTGGGCTACAGGAAAGGTGGGTGGTATCGTTACCCACTGTTTGTCATGTGCCACATGACAAACAGTGGGTAATTTCATAGCAGTTTTAATTCTAGCTGGCTCAGTAAAAAGCCATGCGGGCAGGAGAGCGATGGGTAGTAAAAAGTGTGGTGGGGACTCTCACCCTCATATCATTATAGAGGAATGTAAAGGCTGCGGCAGGTGTATTGAAGCTTGTCCCAAGGATTGTCTGCGTTTTGCAGAGAAGATGAACGGCAAGGGATATATCCCCGCAGAATATATAGGAGAAGGATGTACCGGTTGCGGTATATGCTTCTATAATTGTCCGGAGCCCTACGCCATTGAGGTGTACAAAAAGGACAAGGAGTAATCGCTGATGAGAAAATTCATTAAAGGAAATGAGGCCGTTACTGTCGGTGCTCTGTATGCGGGATGCGAGATTTATTTCGGCTACCCGATTACCCCGGCAAGTGAAATTGCCCATTCTGCCGCGCGCCTTTTTCCACAGAGAGGCAAGGTGTTTTTGCAGGCGGAGTGCGAGACGGGCGCTATAAATATGATTTACGGCTCGGCCAGCAGCGGCAGAATGTCGATGACCGCCTCTTCCGGCCCGGGCATGAGCCTTATGTGTGAAGGCATTTCCTATCTTGCCGGCGCGCAGCTGCCGGCGGTGATTGTCGATGTGCAGAGAGCCGGCCCAGGTCTTGGCAATATTGGACCGGAGCAGGGCGATTATAACCAGGCCGTCAAAGGCGGTGGGCACGGCAATTACAAGGCCATTGTTCTTGCGCCTTCGTCGGTTCAGGAGATGTGCGATCTGACCATCAAGGCATTTGAACTCGCCTATAAATATCGCAATCCGGTTATTGTCCTGACCGATGCTGTGCTCGGCCAGGTAATGGAATCGCTGGAAATACCCGAGCAACCCTTCAGCCCTCCTGATGCCAGTGAATGGGCGGTACAGGCCGATAGCAAAACACGAAAAAATCTTATTTCGTCGATATATCTGCAGAATGATCTTCAGGAAAAACACAACTGGCTGCTCGATGCCAAATACACCTCGATGAGCGTCGATGCGGCATCGAAGAACTATCGTACCGAAGATGCAGAGCTGATTCTGACTGGCTACGGCTCCTCTGCACGGATTGCTCGTTCGGCGGTCGATGCCTTGCGTGCGGACGGCATCAAGGCCGGTTTGTTCAGACCGCTCACGCTTTTTCCATTTCCTCAGGAAGAGCTGCGAAAAGTCGCCAAAGGCAAAAAAATTCTGGTGGTCGAGCTGAGCAACGGGCAGTACCGGGATGATGTGCTGTTGCATCTCGATAGAAAAGAATATGTGCCGGTCGAGCTGGTCAACCGCATGGGCGGGATGTTGGTGACGACACAAGAGGTTGTGGCTGCGGCCCGAAAAATGATGGAGGCAGTTGAATGTTAAAAAAAGCAGTAGGATTTTACGAGCACTTCGAGCGCAAAGACGGCAGCAAGACCAAGGCTACCCATTATTGTGCCGGTTGCGGCCATGGCATCATCCATAAACTCATTGCCGAGGCGGTTGCCGACTTTGGCCTGCAGGATGATACGGTCTTTGTCTCCCCGGTCGGCTGCGGCGCTTTTTGCTACTACTATTTTGACTGTGGCAATGTCGCCGCGCCCCACGGCAGGGCCTCTGCGGTGGCGACGGGGCTGTCTCGATCGCTTCCCGGCAAGGTGGTTATTGCTTATCAGGGTGATGGCGATCTGGGTGCAATCGGTTTCAACAACGCCTTTCAGGCGGCCAATCGAGGCGAAAAATTTGTCTGCTTCTTTGTCAATAATGCTATTTACGGCATGACCGGCGGCCAGATGGCTCCGACTACCCTGCCCGGACAGAAGACAGCGACCACGCCTTATGGCAGAGATGTAACAACAGACGGGTATCCTCTACAGGTGTGCGAGGTATTCAATCAATTGGCAGCCCCCGTCTTTATCGAACGGGTTTCCGTGGCCGATACCAAAAGAATTCTTAAAGCCAAAAAGGCGATCCGTAAAGCGATAGAGATTCAGAAAGAAGGCAAAGGCTACGCCTTTGTCGAGATTCTTTCGCCCTGTCCGACCAATATGAAAGTCAATGCTGTTGCCGCGGCCCAGTTTACCATTGATGCTATGGAAAAAACCTATCCGCTGGGCAATTTCCGTGATCGGAGTGCAGAGGCAGCACCGCCCGCCCGTCATAAAACGGTAAAGGCCCTGGATGAACTGGTGGTAGCCAGCAGCGCCGAGCAGGTCGATGCGGGAGGTTTCGCTGAAAAAGAATTCAAGTTTTGCGGATTTGGTGGACAGGGCATACTCAGCCTTGGTCTGGTGTTGGCCCATGCCGGCAACGACACCGGTAAAAATGTGTCGTGGTTTCCGAGCTATGGCCCGGAACAACGAGGCGGAACTGCCTCCTGCTCGGTTGTGTTGAGTGGTGAGGAGATCGGTTCTCCCACTGTCGATAAACCGGATGTACTGGTGGCGATGAACCAGCCATCTCTGGAAAAATTTGCCCCAACCGTGAAAGATGGCGGGGTCATCATTTATGATGCCCAAATACCGATAGAATTTGAACTCCCCCAAAATGTCACCGTGTATGCCTTTCCGGCGGCGGAGATCGCCACTTCAAAGGGAGTACCAAAGGCTGCCAATACGGCGCTTTTAGGAGCCCTGATCGCTCTTGATCTTATTGGCCTGCCGGAAGATGCCGTCCTGACGGCCTTAAAAGACAGTTTTGCTGCAAAGCCTAAATTAATTCCCAAGAACATGGAAATAGTGGAAACGGCGAAAGAGTGGATGAAGGCGCATCATTAATAACGACAAACGATAATCATCAGGGAAATGCGGGAGAGGAAAACATGAGCGATGCAGCAAAAATAGGCAAGAGAATCCAGACATTCAGGGCAAAACTTGATATGAGTGTCGATGATCTCGCAGCAAGGACCAGCCTGCCTGTAAGCCTTATTGAAGATATCGAGGGCGGCGTTGTCTCTCCTGCATTGGGAGTCATGGTGAAACTCTCTCGCGCCCTGGGACAGCGGGTCGGTACCTTTATGGATGATCAGCTTGCCAAAGATCCGGTTATCACCAGATCAGCTGAGCGCGAAGAGGGGGTTGCAACGCACAAAGGAAAGGCACAGGGGCATTATCGCTATCATGCTCTCGGTGCCGGTAAAGCCGATCGCCAGATGGAACCGTTCTTCATTAAAGTTTCACCAACAGACGAACGGGAAAAATCTTCCCATGAAGGTGAGGAGTTTGTCGTGGTCATAACCGGTGAGGTTGAGCTGCGATACGGCAACGATACCCATGTGCTAAAAGAAGGTGATACGATGTATTATAATTCTCTTGTCCCCCATTGTTTAAGTGCTATTGGTGGTGATGCACAGATATATGCTGTAATTTTTACATTGTAGTGGGTGAGAATCATGCCAAGAAATGAGATTGTAAGGGAGATAACGCTCGGCCAGATTCTCAAGGAAACGGTTGACAAATATCCTAACGAGGATGCAGTCGCCTACGTCGATAGGGAATATAAACAAACCTGGCGGGAATTTTCTGATACCGTCGATACCATGGCGAAAGGCTTGATGGCCATGGGTATTAAAAAGGGTGAAAAAGTGGCGGTATGGGCGACGAATGTGCCGCACTGGGTCGCTCTGCAGTTTGCCACCGCCCGCATAGGCGCGATACTTTTGACCATCAACACCAACTATCGCTCGGAAGAGATTAATTATGTGTTAAAGCAGTCCGATTGTGAAAATATATTTATTATCAATGGGCTGCGGGATGCAAATTATCTGGAAATACTCTATGAGCTGATCCCTGAGTTGAAGAGTCACCCACGGGGAGATCTCCATTCAAGCAGGTACCCTTGTTTGAAAAGGGTTTTCTTTCTCGGGCCGGAAAAGCACCGCGGTCTGTACTCGATGTCGGAAGTTATGTCCCTGGCAGTTGCCACAGGCGATGCAGAATACCAGGCGCGTCAGGACTCTCTTGATCCCCATGATGTCATTAACATGCAATATACTTCGGGAACGACCGGTTTCCCGAAAGGGGTAATGCTCACGCACGTCAACATCGGCAACAATGGCTACTGGCTAGGTGCCGGGCAGAATTTCAGCCATATCGATCGGATTTGCATCCCGGTGCCTCTTTTTCATTGCTTTGGCTGTGTACTCGGAGTGTTGGCCTGCGTTAATCACGGTGCCACGATGATCTTGGTCGAGACCTATGACCCGGTCGATGTGATGATGTCCATCGAAATGGAAAAATGCACCGGCGTGTATGGGGTGCCGACTATGTTCATTGCCATGATGGACAATAAGCTTTTCAAGAAATTTGATTTTTCTTCTCTGCGCACCGGAATCATGGCTGGATCTCCCTGTCCGGTAAAAAGCATGAACGACTGCATCGAGAAGATGAACATGAGCGAGGTGACCATCGTTTTTGGCTTGACTGAGGCCTCTCCCGGAATGACCCAGACCATGTACAATGAACCGTCGATCAAGAAAAAATGCGAGACGGTGGGCAAGGCCATGCCCGGCATCGAGGTAAAGATCATCGACCCGAAGACGGGAGTAGACCTCCCGCCTGGACAGCATGGAGAGGTGGTATGCCGCGGCTACAATATCATGAAGGGCTACTATAAAATGGAGGAAGCTACCGCTGAGGCGATAGATACGAATGGTTTTCTCCATTCCGGCGATATTGGTGTAATGGACGAGGATGGTTATTTTGCTATTACCGGGCGGATTAAAGATATGATTATCCGTGGCGGTGAGAATATTTACCCGAAGGAAATAGAAGACTATCTCCATCATATGGAAGGAGTGCAGGATGTTCAGGTGGTTGGCGTACCCAATAAAAAGTATGGGGAACAGCCGGGAGCCTTTGTCATTCCCTACCCCGATGCCGATATTTCACCGCAGGATGTCATTGATTACTGCCAGGGGAAGATTGCCTGGTTCAAGACCCCAAAATTTGTCCATTTCCTGAAGGCTTTCCCGCTTACCGCAAGTGGGAAAGTGATGAAAATTAAGCTCCGAGAACAATCGGCCGAACTTTGGCCCGACGTTTAAGAGATGCTCCCTGAGGAGAAAAGCTATGGCAGGCAAAGAGAGGAAGATTGGAGAACGAATCAGAGCGCTGAGAAAAGCAAAAGGATGGTCGTTGGTCGAACTTGCCGAGCAATCTGAAATACCCGAGGCAACACTGTACAGTATTGAAGGCCATTTGGTATCTCCACCTCTCGGGAATCTTGTCAGTCTGGCAAGGGTTTTCGAGATTCCGATGGGAAATTTCTTTGGCGATAATGGCGACTCTGCTTCCTGCATTGTCAGAAAAGGTGATAGAAAAACTATATCCCGCTTCAATTCGACCGATGGCAAAGGAGGCGGATACAGTTATGAGTCTCTGGGGCATGAGAAAAAGAACCGGCATATGGAGCCGTTTATTGTCACACTTACTCCCACGGAATCAACACAGCTAGAACTGAATCAGCATATCGGAGAGGAACTTCTTTTTGTTCTGGAGGGTCAAGTCGAAGTTAAGCTGTTAGACCAGGCTGAGATTCTTAATCCTGGGGATTCAATCTATTACGATTCGACCATGCCGCACGTCATCTCATGCCATGGTAAAGAGCCGGCAACGATGCTTGCTGTTATTTACGCCAAAAAGGAAATAGTCGTGCTGTAGCGATAGGGTATGAAGACTGGTTGTTTGCAATCACAACGGACCTCCAGAAGCCAGAGGTCCGTTGTTGGTGTGGATCGCCTATCGCAAGGGCGTGACCCAGTTGAAAGAGTCTTCGATCTTGCCGTATTGGATTTCCGTCAGGTTTTTGAAGAGTTTTGCCGAAAGTGGGCCTACTTTGCCATCGCCAATGCTGATTTCCTGGCCATTGAATTTGATATTACCAACAGGGGAGATGACAGCTGCGGTGCCGGACCCGAAAACCTCTTTGAGTGTCCCGGCTGCATGAGCTGCATAAATTTCATCGATGCTGATCTTTCTCTCGACAACTTTGACGCCCCAGGACTTGGCCAGTTTTATGACCGAATCCCGCGTTACTCCGGCGAGGATACTCCTATTTAACTGAGGGGTAATAAGTTCGTCACCGATCACAAAGAAAATGTTCATTGAACCAACTTCTTCAATATACTTCAGCTCAACTCCGTCAAGCCACAGTACCTGAGTATATCCGTCTTGATTGGCGAGATGTGTTGCATACAGGCTCGCAGCGTAATTTCCAGCTGTTTTGGCCTCCCCGACGCCCCCTCGGACCGCGCGAACATACTCTGTTGTCACCCATATTTTCACCGGATTGAATCCTTCCGGATAATATGCCCCGACAGGAGATAAAATGATAAAGAATCTATAGGTATTTGATGACCGAAGGCCAATGTAGGGATCCATTGCGATGATTGTCGGTCGGATATAAAGTGACGTACCTGTTGCACTCGGAATCCAATCCTTTTCAATTTTTAAGAGATTGATAAGTGCCTCAAGGAGAAAGTCTTCATCCAGTTCGGGCATGCAGAGCCTATGGCCTGATTTATTGAGACGGTGTAAGTTGTCCTTGGGCCGGAAAAGTTGCAATTCACCCGAATCGGACCGGTATGCCTTCAACCCTTCGAAAATAGCCTGGCCATAATGCAGAACCATGGTTGAAGGATCCATGGCAATCGGTCCATACGGCTCAATACGAGGATTATGCCAGCCTGCTTCGGGGTTGTAGTCCATGTTAAACATGTAATCGGTAAAGATTGTGCCAAAACCCAGGGCGGAATCTTTGGGATGATTTTTCAACGTATCGGCTTTTTTAAATGAGATGTCCACGGTGACCTCGATAAGTTCTGGTTTTATAGGAAATGTCTGTCCATAGAGGCAATAAGTGCAGCCTGCAAAATAATGCATCCATGGCCGGAAACGAGTGAGAAAGAACAAAACTCTGATAAGTAACTTTTGCTTGGCGAAGTATACTCTTTGTTTTCAAATTTAATCAACGTCTTTAACCGATGAATGATGATTGCAATGACATCGTAAGCCGCTCAAGGAGCAGGCTTGCTTCCTTGACAACTCGGCTCAAGTTTGAGATACTCACCACTGTTAAGACATATTGTTATTTGATAATAAATGACAAAAAAGCGATAGTATGGCATCGGCTCATTTACGGCGATTTTTTCCTAAAGATCATGAGGATGGTATGGTTAAGAAAAGGATTATGCTAAGAGCACGGTTTATGGCCGGTCGCATGTCTGCTTCAATAATTTTTGAATTCTCTTCATTTTTGGGGTTTTTGCAAAAGAAGAGAAAAAATGTAGTGAAGATACTGATCCCGTTTATCGGAGGTGGCATTTTTTGTCTGCTATCGACAAACGTATTTGCCGGTGATTTGCAGGATATTCGTCAGCAAGGTGTGCTGCGGCACCTCGGCATACCTTATGCTCATTTTGTGAAAGAAACCCCGGTGGGAATGGATGGGCTGGATGTTGAGCTTATGCAACTCTTCGCCACGCATCTCGGTGTTCGCTATGAATTGGTGACGACCTCATGGGGGGAGGTTTTTAGCGATCTTACCGGTGATCTTTTCCAGTTTGCCAATGACGGCATCAAGGTCATCGGCAAAACATCAGTCAAGGGCGATATTATTGCCAACGGTCTGACCATCCTGCCTGAAAGGCAGAAAATCGTCAATTTTTCCATACCGACGTTCCCCACCGGAGTGTGGCTTGTGGCCCGGGCCGACTCACCAATCAAACCGATTACGCCGAGCGGAAATATTGATGACGATATTGAACAGGTCAAAAAACTTCTTGTCGGGCGCTCGGTGTTGAGTATGAAAAACACCTGTCTGGATCCAGATTTCTATGGGCTTGCCCAAACCGGTGCCGATATCCGTTATCACACAGCCAGCCAGCATCTCGGCGACATAGCTCCGGCGATTCTTGATGGCGCGGCGGAGACAACGCTTCTGGATATTCCCGATGCACTGATCGCTCTGCAAAAATGGCCTGGTGAGATCAAAATTATCGGCCCGGTATCAGAAGCGCAGTCTATGGGAGTTGGTTTCGCCAAGGATTCCCCCGAACTGCGCCGTGAATTTAATAAATTCTTCCAAAAAATCTGGACCGACGGTACGTATAGCAAACTTGTTGAAAAATATTATCCATCGGTTTTTCTCTATTTAAATGATTTTTTTGAAAACAAGACTCCAGGAGAGTGAAACTATGTATATATTTGAGATCGCTGGAGTCAAGAATCATTCTGTCAGGAAAAAGAGGGCTATCTTTTCCAGAGTCAAGATTTCAGGCTTGAAAAAACTGGTCATTCTTGTTTCAGTGATGGTGCTGAGCCTTGCTGCCGGACGCGCATGGAGCGGTGATCTGGATGAGATTTTGCAGAAGGGCACCTTGCGGCATCTGGGTATTGTCTATGCCAACTTCGTCACCGAAGATAAATTGGGTCTTGATGTCGAATTAATGCAGCTATTTGCCGCCCACCTCGGAGTGAAGTACCACTTTGTCGAAACCAATTGGCAGAATATTCTTACCGATCTGACCGGCACGGTCATCAAACCCAAGGGAAATGATATTGAAATTACCGGAGAGGGCGCGATTCGTGGTGATATCATCGCTACCGGCTATACTGTTCTGGAGTGGCGGAAAAAAGCAGTCGATTTCTCGGCAATGACCTTTCCCACCGGCGTATGGCTGATTTCGCGGGCGGATGCAGCAATGCAGCCCATTGTTCCAACCTCTTCTATCTCCCAGGACATTACTCTAGTGAAAGGCAATCTTAAGGGCTTCAGCGTGCTGGGAATGAAAGACAGCTGTCTCGACCCGGCGCTCTACCACCTGGATGAGACGGGGGCGGTAATTCAGCTCGTCCCAAGCGATCGCAATCTGGACGATATGATTCCATCAGTTATCTCTAAAGAGGCCGATACCACTCTAATGGATGTTCCGGTCGCTTTAATCGGTCTTGAAAAATGGCCCGGCCAAATCAAAGTGATCGGTCCGGTGTCGGAGCCTCAGGCCATGGCCTGCGCCTTTCCCAAGACATCGCCAAAACTTCGCGCGGCATTCGAAAAATTTTTCAGCAAGTGTGTTGCCAATGGAACCTACAAGGCCCTGGTACAGAAGTACTATCCGTCCCTTTTTCATTATTATCCCAATGTGTTCTAAGAGCTGGCTGCATGCCTGTATCTGAGACATAATGCATTCTCTAACCACAATACGGACGCTCATTGCCCGTAAACAGCCACTGGCCGTAGTGGCTGCATGCGTCCTACTGATGGTGTTCATAGGTGCTCTTACCGCCGCCAACTACCGCAGCCAGGCAGCCCTCCAGAATTCTTCTTTGCAGCAGTTCCGTTTGGATGGAGAAAAACGAGCCGCTTCTCTCGACTATTTCTTTTCGGAGCGAAAGTTCGACCTTCGCTCGATGGTGATCTCCAAGGAGATACAGAGTTATTTTGAAAACGTTGCCCTCGGTATGTCGCAGCAATACGGTCTCAAAATCAACCTGTATATTATCGACAGGCTCTTTACCACCAACCTCACCAGCAAGGTCGTCCAGGACAGCACCATATATCAACGATTCCTCCTGAGGGATGAAAATGGCAAGACCCTTGTGGACAGCTCCCCGGCACAACGGACAAACCTGATCCCTGTCGGGCTCAAACCAGTGTTGCAATCATACGAGGAGCCTGCCATCTCCTTTACTGTCGTTGGTAAAACCTTGCAGATTATAATTAGATCGCCCTGCATGTATAAAAACCATGTCGTGGGAGAGTTGATTGCCTGGATCGATCCGGAGACCCTCTTTCGCAATTTCATCGACAATGCAAAAGACCAGGTGCACAAGGGATTTTATCTGGCCACGAATTCCGGGCAGGTGTTTCCCCCTCTGGACAACGGAAAATATTCTTCCCCTCTGATGATTACTCCTGAAGTTATTGCCCAGATACCTTCTGGAGAGTTTTTGCAACTTTCCCTGCCAGTCGATGATTTGACCAGTGAAGGTGTATTGCTGAGCCGTGTTCCTGTCCATAACATGCCGATATTCTTGCTGGTATGGGTGAGAAACATTGCGTATCTGGGTTCACCCATTTCGTGGCATCTGCTGCTCGGGACCGGAGCGCTGGCGACTATTATTCTTCTCGGTATCGGTTTGCTGATACGGTTTAATGGCCAGAATCTCATCCTGCAGGAACAATACCAGGATTCAGAGCGGCAAAAGCTGCTCCTGGCATCGCGTAACCAGCAACTCAAAGATGAAATAAAAAAACGCCATGAAGCAGAAATTCAGCTGGAAAAACAGCAGTCCATGCGGATACGCTCCGACCGTTTGCGTTCCCTTGGTGAAATGGCGGCCGGTATCGCCCATGAATTAAACCAACCCCTGGTTGGCGTACGTGGCTTGGCTGAATTGCTGCTGGTAAAAATGGATCACAAGATTGATATTTCGCAAGAAGAACTCCAGAGAAATGTCGTTCGCATTGTCGAGCAGGCCGATCGCATGGTGCATATAATCAACCACGTACGCCTTTTCGCCAGGGAAGCCGGTAGTGTCGATACTGTGGTCGTCAATCTCAATGATGTTGTCCTGTCAGCCATCGGCCTGTTGACAGCGCAGTTTAAATCCCATGGCCTTATGCTTGCAACCAATTGTTCCGCAGAACCGCTGATTGTCAGGGTTAATCCCTATTCCGTTGAAGAAGTACTGTTAAATCTCCTCAGTAACGCCCGTGACGCACTGCAGAGCACCGACGATCATGATGCGGATTTTTTACCGACTGTGGAAGTCAGCACTGGTATCATCAAAAAAGAGAAGAGTGATATCTGTTGGGTGCAGGTAAAGGACAACGGCTCTGGTATTAGCCAAAACGCTCAGGAACATATTTTTGACCCATTTTTTACGACCAAAGATCCTGACAAGGGAACTGGGCTTGGCCTGTCCATCAGCAAGTCGATTGTTGAAGGGTTTAATGGGACCATCGTGTGTACATCTATCCCAGGTGAAGGATCGAGTTTTACCGTTTCTTTCCCTGTTCATCTCAATCAAGAGGAGACCTGCAGTGAGCCAACCTGAGTCATTATCGTTGTTACTGGTCGACGATGAAGAAATTGTCCGTTATACCTTGCGAGAATTTTTGCTCTTTCTGGGGCACGAAGTTGATGAGGCAGAGGAGGGTCTTACCGGGATGCAGATGCTCGAAAAAAAGCATTATGATGTCGTTTTTGTCGATATGCGCATGCCCAAGCTCGACGGTATGGGATTTCTTCGGCAGTGCCGGGTCAAATGGCCCGAACTGCCGGTATTTCTGGTTTCAGGACATGCCACCGAAACAGCCTGCAAGGATGCACTCGACGCAGGAGCGCGCGGTTTTTTGCATAAACCTTTTTCTTTCGACGACATTCGTCAGCTGTTAGCGACAATTGTGTCGAAGTGACGAGTGATTCTGTTGTTGCTCTTCCTATAATTTATGGAGAAGGGTGCCGTCCCGTTTCCTGAAGAAGATGGTAAACGGCATGCCGCCAAGCGCGTGGGTTGAGCAGCTCAGACAAGGGTCAAAGGCCCGGATAACCGCTTCCAGCCGGTTCAATGCCCCTTCCGAGACCTCGGTGCCGGTAATAAACCGTCTGGCCACCTGCAGTACTCCCCGGTTCATTGCCAGGTTATTATGGCCCGTGGCGACAATAAGGTTGGCCCAGGTCATTAGGCCATTATCATCGACCCGGTAATGATGCAGCAGGGTCCCTCTTGGCGCCTCGACGCACCCTATACCTTCAAGAAAATTTGGTTGAGCAAAGGCTCGTATCCGGGGACTGAGAAGAGCAGGCTCGTCGAGGAGCTGCTGCATGGTTTCGATACAGAAGAGAATTTCGATCAATCGGGCATAATGATTGAAAAACGAGCTCATCACCGGCCCCCGTTCCAGAGCTCTGAACTCCGCCCACTCCTGATCCGCCAGGGGCGTACCACAGCCGTTACAGACATTCAGCCGGGCGGCAGGCCCCACCCGGTATATCCCTTCCGGGTAGCCCATGGGTTTATAGTAGGGGAATTTCAGGTAAGACCACTGTTCCACCTCTTCGGCGATAAATTGCCGGTAGTCAGCCGGATCGATGTTGTCGGCGACGATATTCCCTTTGGCATCAATGATCCTTAGTCTACCCTGTACATGTTCCAGATTTCCGTCTTCATCCACCATACCCATGAACAAGGTCGGGAAATTGGCAAAGGTCTGGATCTCATCGCGAAAATTTCCCAGAGATTTCTTGAACATCGTCAGGGTATGGCTAATGATCTCCAGGGCTTCCGGGATCATCTGCCGCATGGTGTCGCGATGCTCGGCGGTGAGCGGCGCATTGACTCCTCCGGGTACCACCCAGGCGGCATGAATACGCTTGCCGCTGAGCAGTTCGATGACCTGCTGGCCTATTTTGCGCAGGCGAATGCCATTCCTGGCGAGCTCGGGATGGGCCTTAATCACCCCGATGATGTTGCGTTTTTTGGGATCTGCATCCATGCCCAGCAGTAGATCAGGGGAGGACAGATAGAAAAAACTTAAGGCATGGGATTGGATAAATGTGCCGCAATTGAGCAGGCGTCGAAGCATAACTGCGGTTTCCGGCGGATGCACACCAAGGATGTCGTCACAGGCCTTGCTGGAGGCAAGCGAATGGCTGACCGGGCAGATACCGCAGATTCTCTGGGTGATCGACGGCATCTCATAATAGGGTCTGCCTTCGCACAATTTTTCAAAACCTCTGAACTGGGTTACATGAAACCTGGCATCGCCGATGCTGCCGTCATCTTCGACGACGATGGTGATCATGCCGTGTCCTTCGATCCGGGAAATGGGCTCTATGGTAATCTTCTCAGCCATCACTTTACCTCAAAAAAAGATGCGTACATCTGCTCTTGCCATGATCATGCGCCGAACCTTGTCCTGCCCTGCATCTCCGGAGTGCGGCCGGCCAGGATTTCGGTAAGGAGATAGAGAATTGCCTGCGGTGGCGGTGGACAGCCGGGTAAAAAGAAATCCACCGGGATGAATTCGTGAATCGGTCTGGCCATCCTGGCAAGCTGAGACACCGTATGAAAAGCGATGTCTTCTTTTTTGGCCCGGCCATTGCTGCTCTCTTGCGATGGCGCCGCATTTTCAATATAGGCCCTTGCTAAAACCTCTTCGACCGGATACCTGTTGCGCATCCCCGACACGTTGGCGGTAATAGCGCAGTCGCCGAAAGCAATCACAATGCCGCTCTGCTGCCGGATGATCGCGATGTTCTTTTTATCGTTGTCGTTGCTGACCGTCCCTTCCACCAGCGTGACATCGACGTGGTTGGGAAATACTTTGTTATCGATCAGCGGGCTGAACAGGATGTCCACCTGACCGACCAGGTCGATGAACCGTTCGTCCATATCGAGAAAGGACATATGACAGCCGGAGCAGCCGTCAAGCCAGATTGTCGCCAGACTTATTTTTGCCATGTTTCGTCCTGCCTCCCTCGCATCATTTGCAGGTATGGCAAGAACTGGCGGCGTTTGATCATCTCCGCCACCGACTTGCCTTTCTCCGTTAAGGCCCCCGTCGGGCAGAGCTGCACGCATTTACCGCATCCGGTACAGGTCTCCGATGACCCCCAGGGCTGATTGAGATCGGTTATGACCTTCGAGGTGATGCCGCGGCCCATGATATCCCAGGTATGCGCCCCTTCTATCTCATCGCAGACCCGGACACAACGCAGGCACAGCACACACCGGTTGTGGTCGATGGAGAAGCGGCTGTGCGAGGCATCGACATCATGCCGGGGATACAGATACGGGTAACGGACATGGTCGACCCCCAGTTTCACGGCCAGGTTCTGCAGCTCGCAATGACCGTTGGAGACGCACACCGAGCAGACATGGTTCCGCTCGGTGAATAAGAGTTCGAGGATTTTTTTCCGATAGTTGATCACCTGCTCGGAGTTGGTAATAATTTCCATATCCTGCCGGGGAAAGCTCACGCAGGCAGGCACCAGTTTCGTGCTTCCCCTGACTTCAACAATACACAGCCTGCAGGCACCCCGTTCCGACAAGCCGTCCAGATGACAGAGGGTCGGGATGGCGATGTTGTTCTGCCGGGCAACGCTCAGGATTGTTTCGTCCTCATGGGCGGTGACATCCAGCTCATCAATCTTAAAAGTCAGCAGCCGGGAAGGATTGAGATCGGTCCGAAATTTTTTGGGCGGATGCTGTTTCATAGTACCTCCTCTGCGGTTTTGCAGGTTCCAGCCAGACATTCCCGGTCATGGATATGGGCGAGGTATTCATCCCGGAAATATTTAAGGGTGGTGAGTACCGGATTGGGAGCACTCTGGCCCAGTCCGCAGAGGCTGGTATTTTTGATGAGATCGCACAAATCTTCCAGCATGGTGAGGTCATCCACCGTGGCCCTCTTCGCAGTTATTTTGCTGAGAATATCATAGATCTGCCGTGTTCCCACCCGGCAGGGTACGCATTTACCGCAGGATTCAGACATGCAGAATTCCATGAAAAACTTGGCTACATCGACCATGCAGGAGGAGGCATCCATGACGATCATGCCGCCGGATCCCATGATTGACCCGACTCGCGCAAGAGAATCATAGTCCACTGACATATCGAGAAACTGTTCAGGTATACAGCCGCCCGAAGGTCCTCCGGTCTGTACCGCTTTGAATTGTCTGCCCTGGGGGATGCCGCCGCCGATGGTAAAAACGATATCACGTAAAGATGTGCCCATGGGGATTTCGATAAGACCGGTATTGATGACCTTGCCAGCCAGGGCAAAGACCTTGGTACCTTTGCTTTTTTCTGTCCCGATACCGGCAAACCACTGGCTGCCTTTACGGATGATGGGGGCAATATTGGCCAGGGTTTCGACATTGTTGATCAAGGTGGGAAGTTCCCATAAACCGAATTCCATCGGGAAAGGCGGCCGGGGGCGGGGTCGGCCCATCCGGCCTTCAATCGAGGCGATAAGAGCGGTCTCTTCGCCGCAGACAAATGCCCCGGCGCCGAGACGGACCTGCAGGTTAAAATGAAAAGAGGTATTGAAGATATTGTTGCCGATCATGCCGAGGCGTTCTGCCTGCGATAATGCCAGTCGAAGCCGTTTGACGGCCAGCGGATACTCTGCCCGGACATAGATGAAGCCCTGGCTTGCCCCGGTGGCGTATCCAGCGATAACCATTCCTTCAATAACTCGATGCGGGTCGCTTTCCAGCACACTGCGATCCATAAAAGCCCCGGGGTCGCCCTCATCGCCATTGCAGATGATGAATTTGGTCGAACTCTTCGACTTGGCCATGCTCATCCATTTCAGGCCGGTAGGATACCCCGCACCGCCCCTTCCGCGTAACCCGCTGCGCGAGACCTGGTCGATGACCTCCTGAGGAGTCATCTGCGTCAGGGCCTTATAAAGCCCGGCATAGCCGTCTTCGGCAATGTATTCTTCAATTCGCTCCGGATCGATCCGGCCGCAATTTTCCGTGACAATGCGGACCTGGCGTTTAAAAAATGGGGTATCGGCGGGACAGACTAGGCGCGTAACCGGGCTGCTGCTGAGGGCGTCGAGGATTTCCGCGACATCAGAGACCTGTACCCCCTGATAATACGTGCTGCTGGTCGGAAGAGAAAGAAGAGGACCTGCGGCGCAGAGTCCCAGGCAACCTACCCCCGTGATTTTGCACAAGCTGTCGAGACCGCGCCGGGTCACTTCTTTTTCCAGGGTCTCCTTTACCTCTCCGCCACCGCATGATAAACATCCCGCCGCAAGGCAGACATTGATGCGGTGCTGGAAGCCGTCCTGCTTTGACTTTTCAATCCTGGTTATCTGCTGCAGATCTTCAATGTTCAGGGTCATGGTGCTGCCACCTCCCTATTTTTTCAAGGACCGTTGTCCGGACTCAATTTGCCGGTAACTTCGCCGTCAAAGACACCTGCCGGGGCAAGTCCACATGATCCGAGGCAGCGTGCCTCAAGCAGAGAAACCTTGCCATCTGCTGTCGTTTCGCCGGTGGCGATACCGACTTTTTCTTTAATCTGATTGAGAATCTGGCCCGAACCGCCAATATAACAGGCGGTTCCCCGGCAGATGACGCAGGTGTGTTCACCCGGTGGCTTTAAGGTAAAAGAATGATAAAAGGTGGCCACCGCATACACCCTGCTCAGTGGAACATGCAGCGAGGCTGCAACGTATCTCAGGATGGGTTCTTCAAGATAGCCGAACGATTCCTGAACGGTATGCAAAGTTTCGATCAGGGCGTGGGCTTGGTTGCGATAGAGCTGCATGGTTCGATTAACCATCCGCAGCCGATGATCCTGGGCGGGTTTTGTTGTGGGAGTGGCTGTAGCGTTGGGATTGATACCTTCTTCTATCATGACTGACACTCCTTTTATTGAAGAGCAATCAAACGACAAGACATAAGACACCAAGTAAGCATTCTCCAGTACCGAATCTGTCTTGTCATCGGCCATTAAACGTACCAATAGTACAGTTCAATGGCCTCTTTCGCACATCTCCGACACTGGTGATGCTTACAGTTCGGAGGTTGTTCAGGGTTTTGCCGTTTTCCGCTGAACGGTTAAGACACCAACGAGTGCGTTGATAATCTCGTAAATGTCTAACCCATTGGGCTTATTCATCCTCCCATAGCTTGGCGACGGTATACGGTGAACCTGGAGACTGGAAGAAAGAGCCGTCGACAAAACGGTAGCCTTGTTCGAGCCCATCTATTGCCAGCAGGTCAGTCGCCTCAAGCTCAAGATCGGCAGCCAGGAAATTTTCCTGCAGTCTTGCCGGGTTGGACGACTTGGGAATGACCACGGTCCCCCGGGAAAGGCCCCAGACCAGCAGCACTTGCCCGGGCGTCATATTATTTCTTGCAGCGATGTCAACAATAATGGGCTGGGTCAGCAGCGATGGTTCGTTGTCCTTTTTCAGGGCTGCAGGTCGATCTCCAGAACCGAGTGGCGAGTAGGCTGTGAGCAGCACACCGTTTTGTTTACAATATTCGATCATTTTGAGCTGCTGCAGGAAGGGATGCAATTCTATCTGGTTCATTACCGGCTGAATAGTTGCCTGTCGTTTGAGCTCAATCAACCGAGGGAGATTAAAATTGCAGACGCCTATAAACCGACATAAGCCTTTTTTCACCATTTTTTCCATAGCCTGCCAGGTCTCGATTATTGGAATGGCCTCCGGAGGCAGAAATTCTTCCGGTCGTTTGGGGAAAACGATATTTGGTTGGAAATTGATCGGCCAGTGGATCAGAAAAAGATCCAGGTAGTCGAGTTGCAGATCGACAAGTGTTCTTTCCAGCGCCGGCTGCACATGCTTTCGGGCGTGAGCATTGTTCCACAGCTTGGAGGTTATCCACAGTTCATCTCTTTTTACCTGCTTTGCATTGAGTGCTGTGGCGAGAGCTGTGCCGATCTCTTTCTGGTTCTGATAGATGGATGCGCAATCGATATGGCGATAGCCGATGTTAATTGCCGTGGAAACCGCCTGGGCGACTTCTCCGGTGTCTGATTTCCAGGTTCCAAGACCAAGGGCGGGAATTGTATTGGTATTGTTAACGGGCAGATATTTCATCGGTTCCTCCGTTGGGGTGAGGGATGTAAGTGACTTTGAAATAATTTTCCTTGTGTTTTTACAAGAAAATTATTTCGTGAAGGAACTTATCCCGCAACGCTTTTGGGCGGGATTTGTACGTGACTCATCTCTATAGATGAAAAATAAGTCGGATAAGCAATTTCACAAAACACTTTTTTGAAAAAAGCATAAGATGGTTAGAAAAAGCCTCTCCTCCCGCCAAAAAGCTTTGCGGAACTCTGCAAATACTAGATCACTAACCCCGCCCAAAAGCTTTGTGGAACTCTGCAGATACTAAATCACTCATCCCGCCCAAAAGCTCCGCGGGACTCTGCAAATACTAGATCACTAACCCCGCCCAAAAGCTCCGCGGGACTCTGCAGATACTAAATCACTAACCCCGCCGAAAGGCCCGCGGGACTCTGCAGATACTAAATCACTAACCCCGCCGAAAGGCCCGCGGGACT
>CBDTUM010000034.1:0-35382 GCA_965363495.1 uncultured Desulfopila sp. | reverse complement strand
ATGTTTAACGGGGTTTTTACGATAGAGTGCACTCGGCACACCTCGCAGATATATCTCCTCGAGATAGGAAAGCTTTCTCGGGAGTTGTGCCGGAGCCCCTCTGGCGACAAGAAAAGTTGCCGTTTTACCGTTTTTAAGCAGCCCAAAATCATCGATACCGAGTAATTTTGCACCGTTGTGCGTCGCACAGCGGATCGTCTCGGCCAGACTGTATCCGGCCTTTTTATAGAGCTTCATCTCGTCAACCATCGATTCCCCATGCAGGACCCCGAGACTGCCGGCGTCGGTGCCAAGAGCGACATTTACCCCCAATTCTCTCGCCATGGCAAGCTGTTCCAGCTGATGCTCGAGATTTTTTCCAACAACCTGGCGATCAGATCCCGCCTGGGCGGCATGGATATTGATCCCATAAGCCTTCATAGTAAAGAGGGTGGGCACCCAGACAGTTCCCTTTTCGGCCATCAGTTCAAGATTTTCTCTGCCCATGAAATTGCCGTGTTCTATGGAGTGGCAGCCACCCAAAACGGCGAGCTGCACCGGCAGCCTGCCGTTGGCATGGACCATCACTTTTCTGTTTTGCTGTTCTGCCACCCGCACGACCGCAGCTATCTCTTCTTGAGTCCATTGCGGTAGCGTCTGTCTACCGAAGATCTTCAGACTGTTCAATCCTGAATTGACCAGCTTCACGTGATCGATGATATCATTCTCGCCAGCATATGCTTCGGCCAGATCTTCCCCTTCCTCGGGGTATCTACCGATCAAAGCACCGTAACGCCCCTTTTTATGCCAGGCTCGACCGGCAACTTTCAGAACAATCTCCTGATGCATTGCCGGTTCTGCTCTGTAGCGAAGCGCAAAACCGCCACGATCACCGCCATCGCGAGCGGCAAGCACTCCATGAGAGAAGAGATCGTGGATATGTCGACCTATAACCGGCCGCAATTCATCATATCCTGCAACGAGTTGCCACTCTCGGATCCTGTGGTCGATCGTCCCGGACATAAAGAGATGAACATGGCTGTCAACCAGTGGAGGGATGATGGTACAGTGGGATAAATCGATCACCTTTACTGCCGACGGCAGATTATCCGCCGAGTACGGTTCTATTGCAGCGAATCTGCCAGCAACAATCTGCAACAGTACTTTTTCCTGAATAGGCCCGCCACTGCCGTCTATCAGCCAACCGGCAAGAATAAACGTGGTTTTGTCCATTGTATCGTTCCCCGTGTTACGCAGCCGCTTTTGCCGCAGCCTCGACACCTTTGCTGAAATCGGTCGGAATTGTCGCTGCTCGAACTGCCAATTCCCGATCAAGCATCAGCAGGGCATGGGCGTTATCCCCAATCAATTTCAACTGGGCAATGATATCGTTATCATTTTCTTCCTCCTCGACCTGCTCGATAACATACCATTCAAGAAAAATCTGGGTTGCATGGTCCTTTTTGCTCTGGGCCAATTCCATGAGTTCATTGATCGAACTGGTGATGAACTGTTCATGGGTTAAAGTCTTGGTAAACATGTCGAGTTGCGAGGAAAACTCGGCGGGCGGAGTCTTGATGGCTTCAAGTTTTACATCCTCACCCTGGCGTTGTATATACTCATAAAGTTTCATGGCGTGAAACATTTCTTCGTGATATTGCACCATGAACCAGTTGGCAAATCCTTTTAGACCCATCTTACCCGAGTAGGCTGACATAGACATATACAGGTATGCTGAATACATCTCTTTGTTTATCTGATCATTCAGGGCTTGGGCCATTTGTTTATCTAACATAAAAACCTCCTATTCAATTTTAACAATTATGACAAATTCGTAAAAACCCCAAACTTGAGATGGTTAAGTAAAAAGCTACATATTCGAGGCGTGTGAATTTTACTATTATTTCGGCGTACTAAGGTACGTCGTAATGATAGTGAAATTCGCGACAACGAAGAGGATGGAGAGTTTTTACGACACCATCAAAAGTAACTGACTGCCTGGTATGTTAAGCATCAAGCAGTGACAGGCAAGCCGGCAGTTATCTGATAAAGGCCAGACCTAACCTGAATGCCTGGGTGCGTTCCTCATAATTCAACAGTTCCTCGGCCAGTGCATTGGAGTATTGCGCGTAAAAATAAACATCCAGGGCATCGCCGAAGATATTATTGAGCGGATAAGAAAAATCAAGCTGGAAAGAAACACCTTCATCCGCCCACCGAAACTGAGTACCAGCGACAAAGCTTTCAGCCAGACTGACCTTTACACCGAGATCAAAATATCCTCTGTAATCGGGAAGGGTCGCATTGGTGGTTTCTTCGTTGTTCACATAGGACCAGATCTTGGGCGACAGCTGGAGGCCAAACTTGCTGTCAGCGTCATAAAAGACCAGAACGGGTTCAATGTATGCATAATTAGTGCTGCGGGATAGATCCCCTCCCCGGCCATTGGATTCATGCTGAAAACCACCCTGCAGGAACACTCCCCGCAGAGGACCATAGGCTGAGGTGAGATAATTTTTCGATAGCCAGAAAAGTTCCGGTTTGTAGCTGGTGTCGTCAAATGGCGCCGAATCCGACTCCAGATCCCAGAAGGAAGTCTGGGTATAGCCCAGATGCAGCCCTGTTACCCATGGATGCGATTCGGCAAAGCTCGTATCCGAGGCAAAAAATTGGTATTTGAAACTGATTTGAAATTTGCTTTTTTCCGGGTCTGTACCAACAAGAAAATATACCGGCTGGTAGGACGACGCATTTTTTTGAAACGGCTCGTAGATGCTGGACATTACGTCCAGACTGGCATGCACTGTATCAGGGCGAGCCAGATCGTCACCCTGCGATGCGACCACATCAAAGACGACCCGGGGCGCGTCGACACCTGCAAAGGACATGACAACCTGTCCCTGCAATGTGCTGGGCAGCACAAAGTCATAGTGCTGCCGAAAACCGGCAATATTGCCGGTTTTCTCCGACTCTTGTGGCAAAGGTTCTTTTCGGGCAAGGATATCGAATTTTTTTTTGTCCGTAATCAACTCACATCTAATCTCATCAGGAAAAGGCACTCCCTCGCCTGCCACACTGGCAAGAGAAATAAGCAATACCTTGACTTTTTCACCGACAACGACCTGATCCTGTTCCATGGAGACGGCAAATTGCCGGGCCTGGCTCAGAAAAGGGATTAAGATGACACTTATGCATGCCAGGATAAAAATGTGCAGTTTTTTCATTGCAACCCTACTCGGATTAAAGATTAAAAAAACAGAGATTACTCACTCCATTTTTGCTTAGCTCCTAATTTCTCCATATCAATAAGATATTGTGTCGATCTGTCGAGATAAAAGGACAACGGTTTCGAAAAATCTTTCCCGACCAAGCCATCAACAAAAAACTGACTTACCTCCCTGTGCCGTTTGAGGATCAGCTGCGAACGGTAGAAGATCAACCATTCCTCCTGGGTCATTTTCTGCAATAGCATCTCCAGGGCTTTTCCGGCTCGCGGCTGATACATCCAGAAATACATAAGATCCAGGGCGTTAACAATAATAAATCGTTCCTGCTCTCTGGCCTCATAATTCAGTGTTTGCATCATCATCTTCGGTGACTGCAGCATCTCGAGGACATCTTCCTCAGGAAATTGCAGGTCCAGGCGGGAAAAGACGGCAAACAGCTGAGAAATCTTTGTCCGGTAGGCGGCGAGTCGCAGCCGGATATTGGTCTGTCGGTCAGCCAGTCCTTCGATAACGGCGGCAACACAGTCCGAAGCGAACTTGGAGATGATTGCCGCCCACTTCTGCAAGGCTCCGGAGACATCAGGGATTCCAGTCAGTTGAAGGATCATAGCAATCGCCGAATTCAGCAGAATGGCCAAGGGGATGGCCAGAATCGAGCGAAAAAAATTGCCAACCGCGGCGGACCGGGGCAGCCCGCGAAAAGTATTATGAGTGGAAATATAAATGCCGTTGGCAAGCCCCATAACCGAATAGAGCAGCACCGGATTGGTGGCCGTTGTAATGCCAAACGCCCTGTCAAGCAACAGCGTTTTAACCAGATAATCGAGGAGCGGCACGGAAAATCCGGTATACAGTAATGAATCGGCGATGCGGCTCCAGCTGACCAGGGAATTCCAGGGCAGCAGCGGGGAACGGCGCAGCCCGCCTCCGCCGAGAACCGACTGAATTATATTACGTGCCCCGGTAATGCCAAACCAGATAAATGCACCAAAATAGGCGAGTAACCACCAATCCTTGGTCAGACTGAAGGTAAGAAAAGCCGGCACAAAACCCAGCAATACTTTTAAACTGTTTTTCAGATTGGTATTGAGGTATTTCCAGGGACGACCGAGTCTTTCCTTTGCTCTCCTGTCGACAAACAGCTTGCCGTTATCGCCAGATCTGCCCAGACCTCCAAGGGTGGCAATGTTACCATTCACCGGAGGATGAACCAGAAAACTATCGAGATCCCAGTCATTCCATCGTCGACACTCTGTCTTGTTCAAAAACGGCAACCTCCCCCAAAAACTTCTTTTTCCCGCTGTTGCCAAGCCATCACGACAGCGACTGTGGGAATTTTTAGTCAACAGGCCTGTCACCGGGATGAGTGAGCGTTTTTTCTGGATAATCCCCTCACGAGCCGCTTTTTTCGCCCTCGCAGGAAGGGTCTCAAGCACCACCATTCCCATCCCGTGCTGATGCTCCGCCTGCCCGGTCGATCCGGAACCGATACGCGAGCCAAGAGTACGTTTTCTGTAATAGTTGTGAAAATTTTCCAGATGATAGAGAATATCCATCAACTGTAATTTTCTCTCCTGCATTTTTTCATTTTGTAGCAGCTCTTCCTGTGTCTGCTTGTCTGCAGGCAACTTCTCAAGATAATTTTGGTGACGGAGACGCTGCTCCTCATGGTCCCAGATGATAGCGCGAATCACCCTTTTGAGACTGATGACATTATCTTCATTAAGGGCTTGTTGCAGCTCACTGATGAGAGCATAATGCTGCTCAGGGCTTATCAGATCTACAGCTTCGCCTTCATAACGACCCTTGTGCACTGCAATACCTGAAGTAATACCGTGGGCGGCATTTTTGAGATTATACGCCTCGACATGGCTAATCATCCCTTCGCACAGATAGAGCAATTCCAGGGTATCCTGTATCGACAAATTGCTCAGATTAAGGGTAAACTTTGAACTTGAATGCAGAGATAACAATCTACTGAGCAGGGTGTTGAGATCCAGCCGGAGCAGTTTTGGCAAATCTGGGCTTTCCTGCGGGTGGCTCGGGTCATGGACCTCCGGATTGCGGGACGGCAGTAGAAACTGCGCGATTATAGTTTCGACATCGATTCCCTGCAGTTGGGCAAGTCGTTGTTGGTCAAGTTTTACCGTGGCTTGGGTCCGGTTCTGATGGAGGTCATGTATTGCTTTTTGAATATGATCAACCAGGGCGTTCTGGATAAACCTGCCAAGATGTAGCAGCGAGGGTTGTCCAGTTCCGATAAAACGAAGAAAGGCATTGGACTGCAGTGGTTCAAGGGACAGTTGCAGATCCTGGTTGAGGGTGTCACGATGGCGGGCATTAAAGACGTCAAACATCTCGAAAACATATTTTTGCTGGTAGTTCGAGACCAGACGTCCCTCTTCCATCAGCTGTATGACCGGCTCCTCCTTGAGAAAATTAAGAAAGGCACGATTGCCATTGAAGCCGTGGGGTTCCCAGGTAAAACGGACATATTTATCGCGAAAGCGGCAGGCCATTTCAATGCCGACCTGAACGTGGACATCAAGGATGGTACTGGCTTCGATCAGCTCTTCAATCACGTCCGGGTTGACATAATTATAATACACCACGGTGAGATAGCGGATGCCTTTGATCCAGGCATCCATCACCAGATGGGTCGGTGACTTTCGCCCCTTGGTGTTTGCATCATGAACCCGATCGTCAAAAGCATACTGATTCCATTCTTCCGGCATTTCCAACAGGTGGTATTGAGCCAATTCCGCACGCACCAGTCGTGGATTGCCGGTAGAAACCATCCGAAAATCATGGGCCAACTTCAGCTGAAGGAGTTCATTATCCTTAACGCGCAGCAGATCCTTCATAATCTGCAGCAGCACTCTTGCGGTATTCTTCTGATAGAAACTCGTGGAGGAGAGAGAAACCTCGTCACGGACAACGCGTAAGGCCCTGATCCGATCACGAGCCCTGCCTACTTCAAAGGTACCCAACAGGCTGGCAATGGCGTAGGCAATTCTTAATCCGCGGGGAGCAGCCATCTGCTTGATGCCCTGGGGATGCATATGCTCAACAAGCAGGGAGCGCAGTTGCTTGGAGCGGCTGCCTTTTTCCAGCACATCTTTAACGATGTTGAGAAGCTGATAGTCATAGGAATCAAAAAATATCGCGGCAGGTTTTTTATTCATTATGTACCGTAAAAGTAGATGGCGTCGTAAAATCTTATCCCTCGCCCAGAAGTCTGTTTTACAAGCCTTGTTGCGATAAGACTTTTTGCAAGTTTATTTCATCCAATATAGATTGTTCTATTATCGCAGAAAAAAGTATATATAATTATACTGGTCAGCACCACTTTTCTTACTGCCTGAGCAGAGTACCGGTCAGCTCCGTCTGCAAAAGCCGACACCTTCGTGAAGAGTTTGAACCGCAATATGCCTCACTAAAAAGCGGCATAAGTGAGGCAAAAACTATTTAAACATAAAGACATATATCAGGATACAGTGCTATGAAACAAGAAACCAGAATACTTGGTAAAATCTGGCCGGAAAGGGACCAGACTAAAGCCACCACCATTAACCCACCCATGTATCGAGGCTCAACCGTTCTCTTTAACGGATATCAGGATATGATCAAGGTGAGCCGTCATGAATACGAGGGCATCACCTACGGGACCGACAGGCTCCCCACCCAGCGGCAATTCGAAGAGGCAATGCGCCAACTTGAAGGCGGTGCAGTGACCAGAGTCTTCCAGTCCGGCATTGCCGCCATCCAGACCGCGCTGCTGGCCTTTACCAAGAGCGGCGACCATATCCTGGTCTGCGATAACGCCTACGGCCCGGGCCAGCGGTTCTGTAAAAAAGTCCTGAAAAAGTTCAATATCGATTGTACCCCCGTTCCAGCCAATGTCGGCGCGGACATCGAGCAGTATATCAGGCCTAATACCGTGTTGATTCTTCTTGAGTCACCAGGATCGATAACCTTTGAACTCCAGGATATCCCGGCAATCACCGCCATTGCCCGGCAAAAAAATATCGTTACCGTACTTGACGCCACCTGGGCCACACCGCTCTACTTGAAACCTTTCGAACTGGGTATCGATGTTTCCATCCATTCAGTCACCAAATACATTTCCGGCTATTCCGACGTGCTGGCTGGAACGGTGACGGTGGGTGAACGTTATGGCCAAACTTTTGCTGATTTTTACAAATTGATGGAAATTTACACTCCGGCAGAGGAATGTTATCTCGCCCTGCGCGGTCTGCACTCACTGGCCACCAGATTACGGCAGCACGAGCAATCGGCCCTTACCGTAGCCAGATGGCTGGAAAGTGTTGCTGTCGTTGACCATGTCCTCCATCCCGCCTTACCAAGCCATCCGGAGCACCATCTCTGGCAGCGCGATTTCAGCGGCTCATCCGGGCTTTTTGCCTTCACCTTCAAAAAAGACTATACCGACGACCAATTGACGGCCTTTATTGATTCTCTGCAGCTGTTCCATCTCGGCTACAGCTGGGGCGGCTATAAAAGCCTGCTCACCGCGGCCAAGGTCGAACGAGCCACTCCATCGAGATATGCAGGTAAAACTATCGTCCGCCTCAGTATCGGCCTGGAAGACTGCGAAGATCTTCGTCACGACCTTGAAAAGGGTCTTGCTCTGCTGTAATAAAGGACCTATTTTTTTACAGATGAGATGGTAAGTATTTTTGAGGGTATTATGAGCGAAACACTTCAGCAGCAGATTTTTCCTCTGCCGCATACCAAGCAAAACGAACCAGGCAGTCCGCCACTTCTTCAGGTGCCGGGAGAACTCCCTGGAGGACCCTGCTGAGGACCGAAACCGCCTCCACGGTCCAGTGGATATGCACATGCCGGTTATAGCATCTGCCCTTTTGTCGAGGGTTTTGTCGAAACCCCAGTAGGCCCGGTGCCTAGAGTCGCCACGTCGCTTTCAGTCCGTGACAGAATTGGCACCTTCGGGGCCAGAACCGGCTTTACCCGAAATAAATATAGCATCAATCCCGGTCTGTACTGCATTGGCGAACCAGACCAAAACTCGCCAGTCCTGGTCACAGCCAACTACAAATTGACCTTTGACGCCTTACGTAGAGAGCTCACTCATCTTTCCCTGTGGATTCTGGTGGTCGATACCCGGGGTATCAATGTCTGGTGCGCTGCGGGGAAGAAGACCTTTACCGCCGAAGAAATTTCCTACCAGGTGCAAAGCGCGAAACTCGATCAGCTCGTCGCGCACCGGGTACTGATCCTGCCCCAACTCGCCGCAAGCGGCGTGGCCGCCAGGGACATCAAAAAGCTCTGTGGCTTTCAAGGCCGATTCGGGCCAATTCTAGCCTCTATGCTGCCTGCGTTTCTGACAACCAGCCAGGCAGACGAAGCAATGCGCACAGTCACTTTCACCTTAAAAGAGCGTGCTGTTCTTATCCCTCTGGAAATCTGTATGATGTGGAAGCGACTCCTCGCGGTCGCTGTTCTTTTTTTCGTCCTTTCGGGAATCTCTCCAACCATATTTTCCCCGGAAGCAGCCCGCAGTCGTGGTGCCGTTCTCCTGCTTGCCTCCCTCGCGGCGATCGCTTCCGGAGCAATACTCACGCCGCTCCTGCTTCCCTGGATTCCGTTTCGACAATTCTGGCTGAAAGGGACGATCACCGGTGGGATGACGGCCCTGCTCTTTCTGGTTGCTGCACAGACGGCAGTCAATGGACTTGAGCAAGCTGCCGTTTTTCTTTGGGTTACCGGCTGTTCCGCTTTTTTCGCCATGAATTTTACCGGCTCCACCCCATTTACCTCACTTTCCGGGGTAGCAAAAGAGATGCGCAGAGGCCTGCCGATTCAGATAGGTGCAGCAACACTGGCTCTTTTACTCTGGCTTGCCTCCCCTTTTATGTGAAAAGGAGAAAACATCTTGAAGAATTTCAGATACCTAGATAATACGGCCATATTGCGGTTATCCGAGGATAAATGTATCGGTTGCGGCAACTGTGAGCTGGTCTGCCCCCATCGCATCTTCAGCGTGCGTCACGGCAAAGCCCGTATCACCGATCAGAACGGGTGCATGGAATGTGGCGCCTGCGCGAAAAATTGTCCTGCCGACGCCATCTATGTAAACCCAGATGACGGCTGCGGCTGTGCCGCCTATATCATCAACAGCTGGCTTGCCGGCGTACGCGGCAAGTCGTCTTCTGGCTGTGGTTGTTGAGGTGTCTAGCCATTTTTCCCCTTTGTGGGGGAACTGCCCATAGGAGAGCTTTGCGATTTGGCCATTACTGTCGGCGAGGGCCTGGAAACAGAAAAGGTTGCTCTCACCAGCATGATTGTCAGATGCGATGCGGCAGGGGTCGGAATTAATTTACCGAATATTCTCCTAAAGTCAGGCGTCAACAAGAAAGTGTTATTTCTCGTGAGACAGTAAGACAGCAGGCAGCCTGAACCACATTTCCTACATCTTGGTAGCCGTTCACCGGAACACCGTAAAATCCCTGCACAACCTCTGAACTGTAGCATCCACCAGTGCCGGAGATGCGCGAAAGAGTCCTACTGCTGGTACGTTTAATGGCCGATGCCAAAACATATTCGGTGCTGGTGAATGCATACAAACTGAGATCATTTACTTCGGGTCTTCGTAAAAGATATACGAAGTCGAATAATCGCTGAACTCGAAATACACCTTTTTTTCGCCCGGATCGACTGCACCGTTTAAATTGATATCTATTATACCGTAACCAAAACGATACGGACGTTCGACCTTAGCATTTGTGGCTGTCGCTGTGGATAACTTGTCTATTTTCATAAATCTTTTGACCAGCTTATCCCCGGCGTACACTTCAAGGATGCCATCCGTTCCGGTCCAGTTTTGCACGGCCCGACCAATCTTGTTTTGCGTTTCCTGAGTACATCCGGCAAACATAAGGGCGATGACGGCACAGAACATAATGTTTTTCATGGGTTCCTTTTCATTCAATTGAGAATAATAGTAGTAGTGGCAACGTTACGTAATCGTTCACCGGAACGCAGTAGGTGCGCGCATAACCCGGATCAGTAATCGTTCAACCAGCGCACCATTGCCACCATCAATACACCGAAGACATTAAGGACAAATGGAAAAAGATAAAGCCAACGAAAGCATGTACATTCATTCTGATCCCGCCCAAAAGATTTGCGGACGGGAAATGTTTGAAACCTGGTATAAAATGACTGCAATGCTTCAGTCCGGGCTGGATATCTCGCCGCTTATCACCCATAGCTTTCCCTATACCGATTTTCTCCAGGGTTTTGAAGTCATGTGCTTCGGACAATCGGGCAAGGTAATCCTCAACTGGGACCTAAAGGAGTAACATATGGCACTGGAACAATTAGATAAAGCATTACAGCAAGAGCTCATTGATCTAGCAAGAGAAGGCCGGATTAAACCGCCGGAGCGGATCATTACCGGTTATCTCCCTCCGGCCGAAGGACGCGGTCCCCGCTATACCCTGCAGGGTAAGGATAAACAGTTTCTCCGCATGAACTCCAACTCGTATCTTTCGCTCTCCAACCATCCGCAGCTGATCGCCGCCGCTGATGCCGCGACCCATCTCTGCGGCGTAGGCCCGGGCGCTGTCCGTTTTATCGATGGCACATTCAGCTACCACCAGGAACTCGAACAGCGGGTGGCGCGCTTTGTTGACAAACCGGCGGCGAAAATCTTCAATTCCGCCTATACCGCAAACTGCGGCCTGGCGCTCACCATCGGCAGCAAGACCACCCATTGGATCGGCGACCAGCTCAACCACAACTCCATCATCCGGGCGATGCGCATTGTCGGAGTTCCCAGCGCCAACAAAGGTATCTACACCCATAACGACATGGATGGTTTACGCCGATGTCTCGATGCGGTTGGCGCAAATATCGATCGGGTGGTGGTGATCTTTGACGGCATATTCAGTATGCGCGGCGATTATGCGCCAATCGATGCCATCCTGCAGATCACCAGGGAGTACGCTGGGAAGTTTCGCGATGGCGTTATCACCGTGGTCGACGATTCCCACGGTATCGGGGCTTATGGCGCCACCGGCCGGGGCACCGCCGAATATTCCGGTGGCAGCCCGGATATCATTATCGGCACCTTCGGCAAGGCCTTCGGGGTCAATGGCGGTTTTATTGCGGGCAGTGCAACCCTCATTGAAACGGTCCGGCAAAAAGCCGACACCTATATTTACACTAATCCCTTAAGTGTTGCCGATTGTGCGGCGGCGACAAATGCTCTCAATATCTGCGACAGCGACGAAGGACTGGCTTTGTTGCAAAAGCTCCAGCAGAGGACGCAGCATTTCAGAAAGGGTCTGGAGAAATTAGGCATTGAATCGATCCCTGGGCCACATCCAGTAGTGCCGGTCATGGTACGAGACACGGCAAAAACCCACTCTCTGGTCAGACATCTTTATGACAACGGTATCCTGGTGGTCGGGCTCACCTTTCCGGTGGTTCCCAGAGGCGATGAATCCATGCGTTTCCAGATCAACGCCGCCCATACGCAGGCGGATATTGATTATGTACTGGAAGTACTGGCCAGGGGAGTCAAGAGTATTTGAAAATAGCGTCTCGAGTTGTCGCGAAATCCGAGACGCTATCAAGAGCAGGTAAACCCAAGTTGTCACCTATCTCATTTTGAACGTACTGCGTATTTTTTTCTTGATGCCGTCTATGACAAAAGGAGTCATCCGTTTCTTTTCTTTCAAGATCTCTCTAAAGAGGTCCTTTTTTTTCAGAGGAATCTGCGGCCGCTCCGCGGGAATCAAAGACAACGATTGCGTTGGACAGGAGCTGATGCAGGCTCCGCAACCAAGACAGTTATCGGCAAGCACCTGCATCAGCCTCTTTTTCCGGCCGTTGTCACTATCTATAAGCTCAAGCGCAGTCACGTTGCAGGCCTTTTGACAAAGCCCGCAGCCGACACAGGTCTCATTATTAATCTGTAAAGTATAATTGGTCTTGGCTATCCCCATGGGAAAGCCCTGGTTTATCCCACCGAGCAGCTCGCAGCAGCAGGAACAGCAGTTGCAGATAAATGATGGTTTATGCCGGATATTATCGGTGATATGGGTCAGATTCAAGTCTCTTGCCTGGGCAAGTATTGCCTGCAGTTGTTCTTTGGTACGATATTCGGCAAAGCCCCGGCGGACCATGAATCTGGCTGCCGTCCCGAGGGAGATGCAGATCTCTCTGGTCGGTGCATTTTTGTCGCAGCTCTTTCCCAGATGCTCTTTTTTATGGCGACAGTAACACATGCCGATAGCACCATAGCTGCTGCTGTTGATTATTTCCCGGGCACTCTCGTAGGTCGCCACCTGGGAGCTGACCGGAATATGTTCTTCATAGGGCAGAGCGCGGGTAAGCGGCGTCTTGCTGGCAAAAAACTCCCGGCCCATCTTCTGGTCGGGGTCACCGAAAAGATACTCGGTCATCAACTCGGCGAGTTCGGCCACCGGCAGGTCGTTGCGCTGTTTCATAAAACTGAACTCAAAAAAACCGATCAACCCCGGCATCAGCAGATAATAGGTTTTCCCGCCGTAGGTGGTGTCCATCACCAGCCCCTTTTCCGCCATCGCTTCAAGCTGCTGGGCAAGCCTGTCCGTTTCCCAGCCGGTGGCCCTGGCCAATTCTTTCAACGTGGCTTCAGTCAGTGGAAAACGAGAAGCGACATAGGCGTCATCCTCGGAAAAAAGAATGGCCAGGATGCGGCGCAGTGTCTCGCTATCGGGCAAACCGATTGGATATTTATTCAGACGGTCGATCAGTGGAACGATGCTGCTTTTTCCGTCGAGATGGTGTCCCATTTATACTCCTTAGTGACTTAGAAAAACGCCTCTTGTGCTTTTTACAAGAGACGTTTTTCGTGAAGGAACTTATCCCGCAAATCTTTTGGGCGGGATCATTCATAATATACTCATCTCTCAACGCATAAACACTGTCCCATGCCCGGCCGAATCCTTCTTTATCCCGGACAGGTTTTTTGATCATTTTATGAAAGATTTCTTCCTGTGCGGCAGAATTTTCATGACTGAGAATCATCTGCAGGGCAAAGGCCGAATAATCTTTTACCAGAAAAGTGAATATCTGTTCCAGCATATCTTTGTCGATGGTGTAGATTCTGCTGTTTTCCAGAATCAACTGGGCATAGACAATAAGGGTGAAAAGCTCGCCTACGGCTAACATATAATCGATATTTTTTTGCAAATAACGAAGAAGTTAAGTAAAAGGGCATTCTCGGAAAGCCTCTTAGCCAAGAACAGCGGAATGAAACAACTCTGTCACATCATCGAATAAACCGATTTCCAGAAGAGCACCACGGAGTAATTCGGGCTGCTGGAGAAAATCCTTCATAAAAACAATTTCCGAGGCCTTGAGATAGATCTGGAAAATATCCAATACCCGGCCTTTCAAGACCTTATCTATCAGCAGCATGACGTTTTCTTCCTCCCGGTAGGGTGCCAGCTGTTTTGCTCTCTGCAAGAGCTTGGAAATATAGAAAAGAAGCACACTCTTTATACTCTTAACGTTCTGCCGATGGGATGGGAACACGGTTTTACCCTGCAGCTCGGCCAGTTTGACCAGTGTTGCACAATAGGCTTCATAATTTTTAAAGCGCCCCCCTGTCGTAAGATCCACATCAAGCAGCGGAGATTGAAATACTCCCCGCAAGAGGGTATCGCCGGTAACGGCCCAATTGTCTCCGACATAGACCAGATCACTCTGGGAGTGACCGGGACAGGACAACACTTCAATTCCCAGCCGCTCGGGTAGATCCTTTTCCGCCACCAGAAACTGTTTGGGAAAGGGTGGAAACAGCACGCCGCTGTCGAAAATCTGCCGCAACGTGTCAAGGTAGACGTCATCAAATCCAAGTTCGGCGAGCAGATGAGCCATTGCATCAATCCGCTGATCATGTTTTGCAATTTTCAGACAATCGCGATACGGAAAATACAGCGTGGCGGAGCTATTTTGTTCAAGCCAGTGGGCCTGGCCGTAATGATCGATATGGCAATGGGTAATAAAGATATGCTGCAGCTTGGCCAGATCGATATGCTCCTCGAGATACCGCTGCCCCTCTTTGGTGGGAGGACCGGTATCGAAAAGCACCAACTCTCCTGCCAATATGCCGGTATAACAGTGGACGGGGCCAACCATATACGGTGTACTGATGGTATGTTGGGTCAACATGGTCATATTGATTTTACCCTTTTCCCGGTCCGGCGTTAATTCCTAAACCTGTCGTTGCCCCTCTAAAGGAAGCTCTACTGGGTGCCCCCTTTAGGGACTCTTTTCAGTACTCGCTTGACGGGTGCTCAGTTTAGTACTCGCTTGACGGGTACTCTTTTCAGTCCCCGTGCTGTGCGGGGATAAGTTCCTTAACGAAATACGTCTCTTGTAAAGAGCACAAGAGACGTATTTCTAAGTCACTAAAACACGTATTTTTCAGCTTCGCAGGCAGCCTTGGCCAGGGTCCGCTTAGCAACCAGAAGACCGGTTGCATCGTATTTGGCAAAACGTCTGATCCCGGAGAGGATCATGGTCAGGGTATCGCCTTCCTCGATAAAAAAAGCGCCTTTTCTTGCAGCACTCCCTGCGGATTCAGAGGCATCGAAAGCAAAGATTTTGACTGCTGCCTGCAGTACTTCCTGTTTTGACGCACTCACTTTTGCAAAGTTTTTCTCTGCCCGCAAGACCGTGCTCTCTAGGGCAAAGATCTGGATAGCGATATCAGCAGCAGCCATAAGAATCTCCTGCTCATTGGCCAGCTTATCCATGAACTTCTGCACCCCGGCTCCGGATAAAATAAGAAACAGCGTCTTCAGATTGGTGATAAGGGCCTTTTCCTTCACAAAAAGGATCGAATCGTCCAGTTCCTCAAAGCTTGGGGTCATCAGCGACTCAAAAGCCTTCATGGCCTTGGCCTGCAATGGCAACTCGCCCTTCATCGCCTTGCGCAGAATCATACCGGGAATGAGCAGACGGTTGATCTCGTTGGTCCCCTCAAAGATACGGTTGATCCGTTCGTCGCGATAGAAACGCTCTGCCGGATAGTCGGCTACAAAACCGTAACCACCATGGATCTGCAAAACCTCGTCGACGGTCTTGGCCAGAACTTCACTACAAAACACCTTGGCAATACCGCACTCCGAGGCATATTCTTCAATACCTTTGAGATATTCGTCATAATAGTTATCGATGCCCTTCTCGATGGTGGCTATTTTATCATCAAGTAGTCCGGCGAGACGGTACACCAAAGACTCCGAGGCAAAGATATGGGCGGTCAGGTCGGCAATTTTCTGGGAAATGGCACCGAACTGACTGATCGGGGTATTGAATTGTTTACGCTCATTGGCGTATTTAATACCTTCAGCCAAAGCCATCTTCGAAGCACCGGTGACGCCCGCTCCTAATTTAAAACGGCCAATATTGAGAACGTTAAAGGCAATTTTATGGCCTTTGCCCTTCTCGCCCAGCAGGTTTTCCACCGGCACCTTGCAGTTATCAAGGATAATCTGCGTCGTCGAAGACCCTTTGATACCAAGTTTTTTCTCTTCGGGTCCGACGATTAATCCAGGAAAACTCTTTTCGACCAGAAAAGCGGTGAAGTGCTGCTTATCGATCTTGGCAAAGATGGTATAGAGCTCAGCAAAACCTCCGTTGGTAATAAACTGCTTGGTGCCGTTGAGGATATAATGCTTGCCGTCGTCGGACAGGACCGCAGAGGCTTGAGCGCCAAGAGCGTCACTGCCTGAACCGGGCTCAGTCAGACAGTAGGCGGCACACCACTCGCCGGAAGTGATTTTTTCCAGGTATTTATCTTTCTGGGCAGCCGTGCCGTAATAGACCAGCGGCAATGTTCCTATCCCGGTGTGGGCCGAGTAGGCCACGGAAAAAGAGCCGCCGAAAGAGATCTTCTCACTCACCAGCATGGTCGACGCCTTGTCCAACTCGAGACCGCCGTATTCCTCCGGTGCATCCATCATCAGCAGCCCCAGCTCGCCGCATTTTTTCATTCCGGCGATGACTATATCAAAATTCTGTTTGTCGATCTCTTCGATATGCGGCGCTATCTCGCCCGCGACAAACTGCTCAGTGGTCTCGCCCATCTGGCGCTGTTCATCGGTAAAATCTTCCGGGGTAAAAACATCTTCACAAGGAGTTTCTGCAATCAGATATTCGCCGCCATTGAGTATTTTCTCTGCCATTCTTGTCACCTTCTTATGGAATTATATGTTCCCATGCAGCGCATGGGAACCAGCATAATATTTTGCAAATTGTTTCTTCTCGTTCCCATGTGGCACATGGGATCCAGTATATTTTGCAAATTGTTCTGCAGTGATCCAGATGTGTACAAGCAGGTTGGACCACTATAGTAAACCTATGTGGACCAGCCTGATCGTGCGCAGGTGGATTGCTGCAGAATAATTTTAGAGCTTCTCGAAGACGCCGGCGGCACCCATCCCCCCGCCAATACACATGGAAACCAGCCCATAGCGCAGCTTTCTTCGGCCCATCTCATGCAGCAGAGTGGTGGTCAGTTTCGCACCGGTGCATCCCAGTGGATGGCCAAGAGCTATGGCACCGCCGTTTACATTGATGATGTCTTTATTGAGGCCAAGGGTTTTGATTACCGCCAGAGACTGGGCGGCAAAGGCCTCGTTCAATTCGATCAGCTGAATGTCTTCCAACTTCATTTTCGCCAATTTTAGGGCAGCGGGAATGGCAGAAATCGGACCAATACCCATAACTTCAGGGGCGCAGCCGGTGGCGGCAAAGGCAATAAAACGGGCCATCGGGCTTTTACCGATTTTTTCTAAATATTCTTCAGAAACGACCAGGGCAACAGCCGCGCCGTCGGTCATCTGAGACGAATTCCCAGCAGTAACCGGGCCACCGATCTTAAAAGCTGGTCGAACCTTGCCCAAGCTTTCGACAGTCGAACCGGCCCTGACACCATCATCGACGGTAACCAGCTCCTTGATTTTTTTGATCTTGCCGTCAACCAGCATATCCTTTTCGATTTCGACCGGAATAATCTCATCGGTGAATCGTCCCGCTTCAATGGCAGCCGCGGCCTTAGCGTTACTGGCGGCGGCAAAGGTGTCCATCGCCAGCCGGTCAATGCCATACTTTTCGGCGACCAGTTCGGCAGTGATGCCCATGGAGGAGAAGGCCTCCGGCCAGTCAACCATCAAGCCCGGATTGGCACTGTACTTGAGACCGCCAAGGGGTACACAAGACATTGACTCGACTCCACCGGCGACGATGCAATCGGCAAAGCCGCACATCACCCGCTCGGCGGCAAGAGCAATGGTCTGCAGCCCGGAAGAGCAGAAACGATTGATGGTCTGGCCCGGAACCTCTACAGGCAACCCGGCCCTTAAAGCGGCCACTCGGCCGATGTTCATGCCCTGTTCGGCTTCGGGAAAGGCGCAGCCAAGGTAAACATCGTTCACCGACGCCGGATCGATTCCGGTACGCTCAACCAGTCCCTTTATGGCCAGGGCAGCCAGGTCATCCGGCCGCATATCTTTAAATTTTCCTTTATTTGCCCTACAGCCAGGAGTTCGGTAAATGGCGAGTATATATGCTTTTTTCATTATAATTCTCCAATAGTGGGTAATGTTTCGTCTTAGGAGTTTGTCCGAGAATAGCAATTTTTTCCGTCAAACGATGAGTTGAGTAAAAAGTCCATTCTCGGTCATCCTCCTAGTTCCGTAAGGGCTTGCCCGTTTTCAGCATATGCTGGATTCGCTCGGCAGTCTTCTTATTGCCACAGAGTTTCAGGAAGTTTTCCCTCTCAAGCTGCAACAGGTATTCCTCTGTGATAAGTGTCCCGGGGTTCACATCGCCGCCGCACATAACTTGAGCAATGATCGTGCCCATTTCGGCCTCATATTCGGTAATAAAATTACCCATCTGCATATTCCACAGCTGGCTCTTGATGGCGGAGGCTATACCCCGGCCGGGAGCCGGAATGTTTTCCACCGGACGTTTTGGCCTATAGTTGACCGCCAGCGCCAGAACTTTCTGCTTGGCGTCGCCAATCAGCCTGTCAATATCCATGCTGATCGAGTCGCCGTGGCGCATATAGTCCATGCCGAACAGTTCTGCCGCGCCCATCGAAACCTTGGCCATGGCGAGCTGCTCGAAGTTTTTGAAGATAAACGGCTGTACATCCGATTTGGTCTTCTGTGCCAGTTCGATTGCCCGCAGACTCATCTCTTTGGTACCGCCGCCTGCGGGAAGCAGCCCTACCCCAATCTCGACCAGGCCCATATAGGTCTCGGCAGAGGCGTTGATGGCATCAGAATGGAGACAGAACTCTGCCCCGCCACCAAGCGTCATCCCAAAAGGAGCGCTCACAACCGGCACCTTGGCATATTTCACCGCCATGGTGGCCTTCTGAAAGGCCTTGACCGCCATAGCGATATCATCATAAGCGCCTTCAGCAAGAGCGACGGCCACCATCATCAAATTGGCACCCACCGAAAAATTGGTACCATGGTTACCGATGACAAGACCAACCCCTTCTTCTTCAGCTCGCTTAATAGCTTTGTGGGTCATAGCCAGGATGTCGCCGCTGATAGAGTTCATTTTTGAATGAAATTCAAAGCCGAACACCCCGTCGCCCAAATCGATCACCGAGCAGTTGGCATTCTTTTCGACAACCTTGCCGGCTTTTTTGAGGATCTGCAGCTGAATCTGGCCCTCTTTGACCGGAACGGTAAGGTATTTTTTCGTAGCAAAATCAAAGTATTCTTTCTGGCCGCTGTCGCTGAAACGATAGAATTTCTCAACTCCTTTCAGACTTTCCGGCACCTTCACCCCATCCTTTTCCGCCCGCTTGACAAAAGCTGCCACGCCAATCGCATCCAACATTTCAAACGGCCCGATCTCCCAGTTGAAACCCCAGCGCATGGCGTTATCAACGTTGACCACATCGTCGGCTATCTCTGGAATTCGATTGACGGTATAGATTAAAGTGTCACGGATACTTTTCCAGGCAAATTCGGCACCTTTATCTTGTGCCCCGACCACCATCTTGACCTTCTGAGCGGGATCGTCCACCTGCTTGACCATCTGCACCGAGGCGAACTTCGGCTTGGCGAGAGGTTTGTAATCACCGCTGACATAATCGTAGTAGAAAATCTGTTTCTTGCCGTCGACCACATCTTTTTTGTAAAACCCCTGCTTGGTCTTATTACCGAGTTGCCCGGCAGCAATCATCTTTTTCATGAAATCCGGCAGCTTGAACACCCCACGTTCTTCATCGTCCAGCAAAAGATCATGGGAGTTGGTGCCGACATGGGCGAGCGTATCTAGGCCGACCAGATCGGCGGTCCTAAAGGCCGCACTCTTTGGCCGGGCAGTGGCGGGACCGGCAACGGAATCAACCTCTTCCACCGTCATCCCCATCTCGACCATATGCTCGATACCCTTATAGATGGCATAGGTGCCGATCCTGTTGGCGATGAAATTGGTGGTATCCTTGGCATAGACAATTCCTTTGCCCAGCCGTTTACTGATAAAATCGGCCATCCCCTTCATGATCACCGGGTCGGTCTCCTTGCAGGGGACGATTTCCATCAGACGCATATAGCGTGGCGGATTGAAAAAATGGGTAGCGAGGAAATTTTTACGTACTTCAGCAGGCAGTACCGCTGCCATCTCACCCACCGAAAGACCACTGGTGTTCGTTGTGAGAATGGCACCCGGCGCAAGATTTGGCACGATTTTCTTGAGCAGATCGAGTTTGATCGGCATATACTCGACGACAACCTCGATGATCCAGTCACAGGTTTTTAATTCCCCCAGGTCATCTTCCAAGTTGCCTACCTGGATCTGTGCGGCATATTCCGTCAGGTAAAAAGGGGCGGGCTTCATCTGCAATAAGCCTTGCAAACCATTCCTGGCGATGCGGTTGCGCACCATGGGATTGTCCAGCGTCAAGCCCTTTGCTTCTTCCTGCTTGTCCAATTCCTTTGGTACGATATCAAGCAAAAGAATTTCCAATCCCGCATTGGCCAGATGGGCGGCTATGGTCGCCCCCATAACTCCGGCGCCAAGTACGGCTACTTTATTAATTTGCTTCATGTTGTCTCTCCATTAATTTTTTGTCTGCGGGAAAATAATACCTTCGCCTTTAGATAAATACAGGTCCTCAATGAGACCTCGATATTTGTCGAGGATAAACTTGCGTTTCAACTTCAAAGTGGGAGTAAGTTCTCCGCCTTCGATCGAGAAATCATTGAGCACAAGAGCAAAGTATTTAATCGTCTTATACGGCGGATAACTCTTGTTCAACTCTTTGATACGATTGGCGTAGAGCTCTTTGACCTGGGCATTGACCACCAACTCCTCGGTGTCGATGTAGCTGATATTCTGCTCTCGGGCAAAATCGATCACCTGTTCGATATTCGGTGTAATAATGGCGACCAGATACGGTTTGCGATCGCCGAACACGATAGCCTGGGAGATATATTTGTCGAGCTTCAATTCATTCTCAATCGGCTGAGGAGCAATGTTTTTGCCGCCGGCAGTGACGATCAGCTCTTTTTTACGATCAATAATATAGACGAAGCCCTCCTCATCGATTTTGGCAATGTCACCGGTCTTGAACCAACCATCTTCAAAGGTCTCCATGGTGGCTTCATCATTTTTATAATAGCCCAGCATCACCTGCGGTCCTTTGACCAGCAGTTCTCCATCTTCGGCGAGCTTCAACTCAGTCTCGAGCAGAGCCTTGCCGACAGAATCGAACCGCATCTTGCCGACACCGCTGATGGCGACTCCGGGGCTGGTCTCGGTCAAGCCGTAGCCGTTGAAGACCGGCAGACCGATGATCCACATAAATTCGTTAATGGTTTTATCAAGCGGCGCCCCCCCGCAAAGAAAATAGTTCAGCCTGCCGCCAAATCGATCGCGAATTTTCTTAAAGACCAGCCTGTCATACAGCTTGTATTTTAGTTTTAACAGACCGAGAGGCTCGTCGGAAATATATTTTTTATTGACATATTCCCGGCCCACTTCGATCGCCTTTTGAAAAATTTTTTGCCGCCATGGCGGCATCTTATGCACACTTTCATACACCTTGGCATAAATCTTCTCGAACAACCTGGGAACACTGATCATAGACGTCGGGCGAACCTCCAGCATATTCTCCATGACAGCGGCAGGTTTTTCGGCAAAGGCGATATGGCTGCCATGCATCAGGGTTGCATAATAGCCGGCCGTCCGTTCAAGCACATGGCTGAGCGGCAGAAAACTGAGAGTGGTCTCATTTGTCAGCGGCAAACCGAGCTGCCTGATACCATAGTCGGCATTGATCATGATATTACGTTGGCTGAGAAGGACACCCTTGGGTACCCCGGTCGTGCCCGAGGTGTAGATGATTGTGATAAGATCGTCCTGGGTGATTGTATCAATCTGTTTTTCAATCTGCTGCTTGTCCTCGTCGGATAAGGGAGTTTCCACCTCGGATAATTGATACTGGGTATAGACCGGAAAAGAGCGGTGGCCGAGGAATCGCTCATAGGAAACAACCAGCTCTACATCCGGGATCTGGTCTTTTACTGCGTAAAGTTTTTCATACTGGCCTTTGGTTGAGCAGAAGACGATACTCGCCTCAGAGTGATTGAGAACATAGGCAGCCTGCTTGCCGGTATTGGTGGCATAAATGGGCACAGTAACACCACCGACGCTCTGGATGCCGAAATCAGAAATTGCCCAGCCAAGGCGATTTTCCGAAAAGATGGCCACCTTATCGCCCGGCATTACGCCATATTTATGCAGACCCCGAGCCAGCATCAGGACCCGCTCGTAAAACTCCTCATAGTTCAGGGACAGATACACTCCCTTTTGTTTGTAACTGATCGCGGTCCTCTTACCGTACTTCCGCGCATTCTCTTTAAGTATTGCCGGGATCGATTGATAGGACATTATGTTCATACTTTCCTTTCTCCCAAGAACTTTTCAGGCCGACACGCCACATATAACGTTTACGTTAAATGACGATAATCACCATTTTATACATTACCTTAACGTGTAAGTCAATATCAAATGGGTGACTATTTATATCATCTCTCTTGTTACAAGACGACCTCACAGCAATACTCAATTCACCTTATCCTTGACCCTTTATAACACTATAACAACGTGTTACTCAAAAGAACAGTTCGTTACATTTTTTTCCGACAGCCACTCCTACACAGTTCTGGCCGGTCCTCATGATCACAGGAGAGAGACCAACCTTTAACGTAAAGTTTGATCGTCAGAAGCATCTGATGTTTTTTGCTTTTTTACTTGTACAGATCTTGGTCTATAGACTACTCTTTTCCAGGAAAGACAGAAGTGACGGAGCAGTAATTCAACGAGGAGAGGTAAGACGATGACCCATTTTTTCATAGCAACCGGTTCCCTTCTGGCGCTTATTGGCGTTCTGGCCAGATCGCTCAGTGCCCACGCCCTGCTGCAACTGCTGGAAGCTCGGGGCAAGCTGGAGAATTTCAACCTCGCAGCAGATTATCTGTTATTCCACGGCCTGGCGCTGATTGGTATAGCCATCCTCTGCCACCTCTTCCCCGAAGGAAAATATCACCGTGCCGGGTGGGCTTTTCTGCTTGGCTCCATCCTTTTCCAGGGATCGGTCCTGACCAAGAGCTTTGTCTCCATCCAACCCTTTGGATTTCTCACACCTCTTGGAGGATTTGTCCTGATGGTGGGGTGGGGTTTGCTGTTTTTTGCTGCTCTTCAGGGTTATTTTGTTGCACGGTAGTTATCTTTCCAGGCAGGCAGACGTTCAATGGTCTTCACTATTTGGGCAACCACCCGTGGTTGGTCGTACCCTGCATACTTCATGGCCAACTTTTTTGCCCTCTCCCGGAAAAAATGATCAGTGAGGATCCTGTCCAGCACTGATGGAAAAGTTGCACCAATCACCTCTCTTTGCAGCGCAATACCAATTCCCATTTGTTCTATGTTGCGACTCATCAACCATTGCTCGATGGTTGTCGGAATAATCAACATCGGCACCCCTGCCAGCAATGTCGCTGCAACTGTCCCATGGCCACCATGGGTAATCGCCACATCCATACCCTTCAAAATACTCGACAAATTGACCAATGAACGGACTATGCGCACAGAACTATTATTATATAAAGCGGCAGTCCTTTGGTTGATGCCGGGTACATGGGCGACAACATCTGCACCGCTTGCGGCCAGACCTTCCAGAAGCAACTCGACACCAACAAAGGCCCGCAGGTAGACGAATATACGGCCAGGGCTTTTCTCTCTCCAGTGGAGTGATGTCCCATAATTCAACATCGAGACAGGACCGATATAGTGGCCATTTCGCCGCTGCGGGTAATGATCCAGCTCCGGAAAGGTCGTAAGCAGATTGATATCGCTCGTAAGAATCTGCTGTAGGCTCTGCACGGAAAAAGAGCTTTTACAAAAACTGATCCTGTTGATCTGTTGCAGAATGTGCTCTTCTCTGGCCAGCAATTGCTCTCGCGTCAGTCTCAGGTGTGGCCGAAAGCAGGGAAAAGGAGAAACGTCAGGAGGACACTCGAAACCGGTATTCAGGGACAGACAGGGAATACCGGACAGACGCGCAGAAAACTGGGCAACAGGCGCATATTGGGCTACAACGACATCGGCCTGCATCTTTTGGAAGATCTCTTGCCAGGAGAGGACAAGCCCTTCAAGCACCTCGCTACTGCCGAATCCCGCGCCGGCAAGGATATCGGCAAAGCTGACAGGTCGATGGGAGCGGTTGTTGCGAACGGCAGGCCGGGGTGCCTGCATAGAACAAAATTTTTCATCAGCAAGCAGCTGTCCGGCCGATGCGATATTTTTGACAACAAATACAACCTGGTGACCATTTTGCCGAAGATGCTGTGCTATGCAGAGCAGTGTTGCAATATGTCCATAGTTGCCGCCCAGTTCCCATGCCAGAACTATCTTCATACGCTAGGAGGTTGTCCGAGAAGAGGCATTTTCGGACGGCCTCCTAGGAGGCAAGAACGAAATCTTTAGCCGTAAGTTCCGGTTTCGTTACAAGATGAGCGAATTCAACCGCGACGCCCTGGCCGTTCCCGTCCGGATCATATAAAAGCGCACCGGTGGCGGTGTTATACAGCAGATAATCGTTGTCGTCGGCGGCGGCTCCAGTTGGCGTGGCATGAAAATATTGCGAAAAGAGCGATTCCTCCTCTGACAGAGAAGAAAAAATGCTGCGATCAAGCTCAATCTTATCCTGACCCGCAGAAAAATCAATGATGGTATCTCTGTTGGTTGCCGCATCCAGGGCAGTGTCAAAAACGAAAATATCCGCATCGCTTCCCCCGGTAAGCTTATCATTGCCCTGACCACCATTGAGATGGTCATTTTGCGATCCGCCACTAAGCGTATCATCCCCGTCGCCACCGAGCAGAAAATCGCGGCCGGCCCCTCCAGACAGCGTATCATTACCCTGATCGCCGTAGAGAGTATCGTTGCCGTCATTGCCAAGCAGTGTATCATTACCGTTTCCGCCGACTATGAGGTCGTCACCACCAAGGCCCAGGATAGAATCGTCCCCACCACCACCAAGGAGCACGTCGTTGTCCGCAGCACCGAGCATGGCATTTGCGCCTGTCGTCCCGGAGAGCAACAATTTGTCACCCAACACGCCATGGAACATACTGTTCAGCACCGACCCCCAACTCGTGGTATTACCTATATAATCCTTTTTGAGGGAGACCGGGCCATCACAGGTCTCAATGCACTCTATACCCTTGTCCGGAGCTGCGAAATAGCCGTCGACCCTGATGGAATTTTTTTGCCGAATATGTATCGTCAACGCCTCGCCATCCTGAGTAAATTCCAGATCTGCCTTGCCGATATCTTTAAGATACAAGGTGTCTCTCGTTTCTTCCGGTACACTCAAGGCCCCTTCAACATAAGTGTTGTCCTGGGAAGCGCCAGGAATGTCGTCCTCAGCTATAACCGGAGGGGTGAGCTTGACCTCGAAGTCGAGAAGAGTCGAAGACACCCCACCGTGACCATCACCGACTATGACTGTTGCAGTATCGACCCCGACAAACAGGGGGTCCGCCCGGTATTGCCATGCTCCCTGCCCATCTACGACAAAACTGCCATGGTTTGGCGCGCTCTGCAGCGCGTAGTACAGTACATCGCCATCCGGATCACTCGCCGACAGCCGGCCGTTTATCTCCCGAACATCCTGCATGACGACCTGGTCTCGAGCTGTCACCTGCGGCGCCTGGTTTATAAATTCCCGGTAGCCCACCGAAATCCCATCGGCGAAGGTAAAGGTGTCGACAACCAGGGAGCCATTGATCCCGGCAGGGTCGAAGCCGGCGATCTGCACCTGATCGCCTAGTGTCCCATATCGAAGAGTCAGGGTGCTGCCATCTGCAACGAGAACTATCTCGTCTCGACTGATCCCTTCGCCAAACAGGAGCGTGTTGCCAATACCATTTTCCGCCGCATCGATAATTCGGTCGCTGCCGTCACCGAGGCCAACGGCATAGACATCTCGGCCTGCCCCGCCTGCCATCTCGTCACTTCCGGTGCCGCCGGTCAGCACATCATCACCCATTCCGGCAGAGAGGATATCGTCGCCATCACGACCATACAGACGATCCCCCATATTCGTGCCGGAGAGTGCGTTGCCGTTCCCGTCGCCTTCGACGACAAAGGTGTAGGAGGCCAATTCGGCAAAACTGATAGTCGTACCGTCGTCAAACACAAAGGTCTCTACCGAGCGGGAACTGTTTGCCACATCATCTGGATTAAAGCCGGCAAGCCACACCTCATCGCCGTTATCAAAGGCGATTATCAGAGCCCCTTCATCACCAAGTGCCGGGGGCTCGAAGTAGATATGGCGACGGAGATCGAATGGCTCGATTCCGGGCCCGAAGCGGAGGATATTTCCGGCACCAGGCGCAAGCTGGTCTTTGATATGAACAATGCCGTCACCCTGATTGAAGACATAGGTGTCATTCCCGCTTTGTCCAAAGAGAAAGTCATTGCCCGTACCGCCGACAAGGATATCATCGCCCGCGCCACCATGGATGCAGTCAGTGAGGGCGGTACCGAACAGCCTGTCATTATCGTCGCTTCCTTCGATATCAAAACCTCGGGAGAGCAGCTCTTCATAGGCGAGAATGGTCCCATCCGGACCGAATTGGAAATATTGTACCGCCCGGTCTCCCATGGGATCCAAACGGTCAAAATGAGTCAGGTGGATTTCGTTATCGGTGCCTGTTTCCGTCAAGATCAAAGTAGACGAATCGGGGTCATGACCAAGACGGATATTTTCCACCGTGGATCCGTCCGGCAGAACCACTGTATTCCCTTCGCCCGGTCCGGCGCTATCATCTATGGTATCCACTCCGCCAGCAGCCGCCAAGAGATAGGCATCATCGCCCGCCCCGCCGCGCAGCAGATCATTGCCGGCAAGGCCACGGATCCTGTCACTCCCTGCAGTCCCAAAGAGATCATCGTTTTCCGGCGTCCCGATAATCTCGTAGCCTCGAGCCAGCAGCTCGGCAAAGCTGAGGCTGGTGCCGTCCGAGAAATCGAACTGGCCCACTGGATGCGGCATCGCCGCCATAGCCGGATCATAACCGGCAAACCTGATCGCATCCCCAGCCGCGCCAACCCAAAGGACCAGCGTACCGCTGTCGACCACGGCCCGTATATCGCCATGCGCAATAGCAGAACCAAACTCTATACTGTTTTCCATGCCAGCTGTACTGATATCGACGATGGTGTCGACACCACTGCCGATATTGAAGGTATACCGGTCGCTGCCACTGCCTCCCGCCAGATAATCATCCCCCGCAGTTGCCGGGAAAACATCATCGCCACTCGTGCCAACCAGAGTTGCACCCTGGGCTACAAGAGATTCTCGATCGGCAATGCTGCCGTCAGAAAACTTGAAGAAATCGACAGCATTGGTAAACGTTGGCCGATCCGGAGCATAACCCGCCAGCCTGATCTGATCACCCGATGGTGCAATGTCTATGATCAGATACCCTTTTTTTTCAGAGAAGGCCAGATCGGACAAACTGATTCCCGGACCGAACTGCAGGATGTTGACAGGGGATACGGAGCCTCCGTAATCCCCGCCGTAGTCAAATTGGCCGACAGAGTCATCAGCACTCCCGGCAGCCTCTTCCTCAGACCTATCCTCAATGGTCAGTGTGCCGTCCCCGGCATGAAAAATATAGGTATCGCCACCCTCCCCTCCCCAGGCAATATCGCTCCCCGGTCCTGCCAAAAAAACATCATCGCCGGCACCACCGAACAATACATCATCGCCAAGGCCCCCCATAAGGGTATCATCGCCGTCTCCGCCATCAAGCCAGTCGCGCTGCGCTCCACCATCGAGATAATCATCGCTCTCCAGGCCGAAAAGCAGGTCGTTACCGGTACCACCGATGAGGCTATCGCTATAAGGTGTACCGAAAATAGTATCGTCACCCTCGCTGGTTTCGTCGCCGATGGTCATTACTATGGCACGGATCTGCAAATCAGTATGATTCCATACCTGACCATTGGCAAAATGCAGCTGTTCAATAGTCTTTGCCTGCGTATTGGAGCTAAAACCATTCTTGATAATAAGTCTATCTTCTGTCCCCTTGATTGACAGTATCAGGTCTGTGGCTGATAGACCGACGATAACATCTTCAGGAAGAATATCAGGGCCAAGAAGAATGGTATCGAGGTCTTCGAAATTGGCAGTACTTTCTATTACTGTATCACGGCCCGAACCTCTATTGAACAGATACGTATCACTGCCTTTACCGCCATCCAGCAGATCGTCACCGGTGCCGCCGTCAATAATGTCATCGCCATCCCTGCCGTAGAGAGTATCATCGCCACTAAAACCGAAAAATGTTTCACTGCTTCTGCTGCCATGAAGGGTATCTCTCTCCATGGTGCCCATCTTGTTGAGATGGGTATCGACATACGTAAAATCCAGTACAGTCCCATCAGCATATTCTAACCGTTCTATTTTATAGAAGTTAGAATTATAGCTAAACCAATTCTTGACGGTGACACTGTCCGCACCATCACCAAGGGTGATCAGCAAATCTTCGCTGCTGTTGGCAATTCTCTCAAAAGACACATCACTTATGGCAACACCATCTTTGAATTGAAGCGTATCCTCACTACCTGATCGCCAGTCAAAATCGCGTATGGTATCATGCCCATCGCCCCAGCCGAACAGGTAGGTATCATTATCATCAATACCAGCCCGCATGGTCTCATCGTCGAAGCCCGCCTGATTTCCGTTGCCATCAAGTACGTCGTCACCGGCGCCGCCATCGATACTATCATTGCCCAAACCGGCCCGAATGGTGTCATTGCCGACACCACCAGAGATACTGTCGTTGCCGCTACGCCCCTCAATAGTATCATCACCGTCCCGGCCGGTCATTATATCGTCACCTCGATACCCTATAATCGTTTCCGGATTGTCCGAGCCGACCAGCAGCAGATCTTTGATTGTGTCGGCCGTCCAGATAGTGCCATCAGCAAACGCTATCTTTTCGATTTCATAGGGATTGTTCTTTTCAGCCCAATAGCTGCTTTCAGCGAAATATTTTTGCAGGGTAATTCGGTCATCAGTGTCTTTGATCTGCAGGATGAGGTCCCTCCCGTCCCGCTGGACGACCAGATCCTCAGGCAGAATATCGTCTTTTAATTGCAAACAATCAGTATTAGGAGTCGTATCACCATCAATGACGGTATCATGACCATAACCGCGACCAAAGACATAGGTGTCGTTGCCGTTGGCTTGTATCCATTCGTTATTGCTGGACAGGCTGGAGAAATCTGCCCCCATTCCCAATAAAACATCGTCACCGGGTCCTCCGTCGAGGATATCATCGCCACCATTGCCGGCGATGATATCGTTGCCTGCCAATCCATAAAGGGTGTCGCGCTCAAAACTGCCCCAGATACTGTCATCTCCGTCGGTAGCCTTGGCGAGTGACTGGTGTAGAACTTCGGTAATATCCCAGACTGTACCATCGGCGAAGAAAAAACTATTATCCAGCCCGGCGGCAATCTCCCCATAGTTCCTATCCAAATCAATCGTCAGTGTCTCTCCAGTATCTTTGATACGAAAGATAAGATCTCTAGAGGTCGAAAAGGCATTGGTGACAGTAATATCTGCTGGATTCAGCCCAAAGAAAACAATGCTGTTCCGCCCCTCTGCATCATTTATTACATCGTTGCCGCTGCCCCGGCGAAATATAAAAGTATCATTTCCCGCCTCCCCGTAGAGTCGGTCGTCACCGGCACCCCCGGAAAGAATATCATCACCGGTGCCGCCGGCCACAGCGTCATTGCCCGAACCACCCAGCAGGATGTCGTTGCCGGCCCTACCCGAAAAGGAACGGCTTGATGTATCTCCCAGAATGATGTCGTTGCCTGCATTTCCCATCTGGTTGCCATCGAAGTGCACATCAAGCTCGCGACACAGTTCTACCTGCTCAGGAGTAAGAGATTGCTCACGTAAAATCTCTTCCATCATGACCACGCCATCCCAGGAAGTGCCACTCAGGATGCCGGTTGTATAGGTATTGAATTCTATCAGATCGGCCAGACCGTTGGTCGGATCGACCGCAATTTTGTCGCGAAAAGACAGGCTGACCCTGCTGAAATCAAAAGAAACCGAATCTTCGGCAAGGACCAGATCAACCTGGTCAAGATATCCTTTCAGGCGGGTCTGCAGGCAGAGAGAACCATATACCGACTGCCGCAGGGCCGCATACGATTCCTCCAGTTGCCTGAGTTGCTGTGCAGAGTACTGTATCACCAGGCCGGGCCTGCCTGCATCGGCTCCGAAAAGAGCGGAATATCCTGAAGTATCAACCGTCATGCCACTAATGGCCCCACCTCCTACCTGGGATTGACCGGGTACCTCGAAGAAGTAACTGCCGTTAAAAGCCTCAAGAACATGGATACGCTCATCCCATTGCCGAATAAGATGGCGATAGTCAGCATCGATCAGGCTATTTTCGACATTGGCCACGGCTGTTGCTCCACTGCCCTGGAATCCGGTCATGTGCCTGCGTCTTGCTCTATCACCGAATGCCATATATTCCACTCGATACTGTGCGGACACCCTTTCCGCAAAAGATCCGGCCATACCCGAGGTATCCGCCCATTTGACAAGCAGTTCGTCGAGCAGCGCCATTTGTCCGGCACGGCTGTCTTCCTGAGTGTAGCGAGTGAGAATGTCCTGCAATGCAGGGAAAAGAGTGGCTGCCTCCTGCAGATTTCGTACGTTGCCCGCTCCCGGCAGTTCAGGCAGAACGGCAACAGACGCGGATGTCTCGATCGGATCGGTAAATTGCCGCGCCAATAAATTATCAGCGAGATTGACATCGCCGACTAAACCGCTTGTCCCGTCGGTCCTGGTAAAAGTTCCCGTACGAGCAATAACATTGCCATGCTGGCTCAGCCCGCCCGAGGTAAATTGCAGATCAATGGCAGCAATACCAAGATCAGTAAGCGTATGCATCTCGTCTGCCTGGGAAAGACCATCCTGGTTGAGGTCCCGCCAGATTTTCAGCTCGGCAAAGGCCGTATCAGCGGCATCAATTGTGCCGTCGTCATTGGTATCGAGATCACCAAGAGCAGCAAAGCCGGTCTTCGCTGTGATGCCGTCTTGCAGGATGGTTTGATCACCGAAAAGCTCCGAGCCGTTATCGATGATCCCGTTGCCATTAAGGTCCCGCACCAGAAAACCATCATCGGCCTCAATCCAGCCGCTTCCCGTTTTTATGCCGTCGCCATTATGGTCAAAAAGCACCCCGGCGTCAGTGCCGACAGTCTCAATACCATCGCCGTCAAGATCGAGCACAAGTGGATCGCGACGGACCCGCCAGGCCTTAGCGCTGGCAAAAGAACGACCAAAGGAATTATTGCGATCAAACAGGGAAGCATCGGCAACATTCCATCGCCAGCTCGCCACCCCCCATATGTTACCAAGCATTATGCTGGAAGGGATAGGTTGACCAGGATCGAGTTTGCCTCTCTGTATTTTAAAATAATTGTACAAGCCTCGCAAACTGGATGCGTTCTGCGCAGCATACCCATTCAGCATATCCAGAGACTCGCCTGCTATCGGCAAATCGTTCGAGCTATTGGCAATCACATCGACCCGGGCGGATGGATCATTCACGGGATTGCCGGGCTCATCCCGGGATGCAGCCAGAAGTCCCAGTAGCTGATTATGGGTCAGCTGGCCACCATTGGAAAACTCAAGAGAGAGGTTTGGCAAACCCATGCCATTCTCGATATACACCGCATCTGACGCGGAGTATTGTACCCAGAGATCATTTCCCCTCTCTGTGTATTCAAATACGCCGTTCTCGCCGAGTTTTCTGACCTGCGAAATTTTGATCTGGGAGGCACTGATTCCCTCGGCAAAACGTAGCCGGGTAGAACCACCACTCTCGGCAATAGTATCATGGCCACTGCCAGGCCCCAATTCATACACATCGTTGCCATCGCCACCGTCAAGATAATCGTTGCCGGTTCCGCCATGCAGGATATCATCGCCCTGGTTGCCCAAAAGGACATCCATCCCCTGATTACCGTTCAGGGTATCGTCGCCGCTATCGCCAAACAAAGTGTCGGCACCACTGCCGCCTGAAATGAAATCCCGGCCACTACCACCGGAAAGATAATCCGCACCTTCATCGCCAGAGAGAACATCGTCACCACCCAGGCCATAGAGATAATCGTTGCCGAGACCACCATAGAGAGTATCGCCACCATCACTGCCAGTTTCCTGCTGATCCCCGTTATCGCCAACAAGCAGGTCATTGCCGCTGCCGCCTTTCAGAAGATCAGCCCCAATACCACCGGTGAGCGAATCGTGGCCATCACCACCGAGTAGGGTATCGTTTCCCCCACCTCCCCGCAGCAGATCCCGGCCTGCACCGCCATCGAGAAAATCATTCCCCGCTACTGGGGCATCGTTATGAACCAGGAAATTAACCGAATGATAGCCCGTTGCAAAACCGTCAGCTGCATAGCTATAGGTCAGGTAACGTTGATCCATAGTATCGAGAGTGATCGATCCAGCTCCGGTAAAATACCCATCGCCAAACAGTGCATCGTCACCTTCTCCGCCCACAAGTACGGCATCATGAGAACCTCCGGCCAATACATCGTTACCAGCATCGCCAAACAGGCTGTCATTGCCATCATAGGCCTCGATTATATCGTTGTCTCGACCCCCATTGATCTGATCGTCACCACCGCTTCCCATTATCCAATCGCTGCCGGCTCCGCCTTCCAGCAAATCACCTTCCGGAGTACCTGCCTGATAGAAAGGCTTGCCGTTCCAGAATCCAAGATGCCCCATGATTATATCGTTGCCGGCGCCGCCATCGATATGATCATACGCCGTAAATCCAAAGAGAAAATCACCTGCATCGCCGCCGGATATTTCCATACTCGGAGCAGCAGCCGACAAGGGTTTATTGTAGAATGGTGTCTGTGCAGAACCTCCGTTGGGAGAAGCGGTAACGACCAGGCGCCAATACGCGGGATCATTGCCCAGATCAAGGATGCTCATCGAATCTCGATGTGATGATCCGGCCAGATTAAGACTGTATCCACCCGACGGAGGTATGTACTCCTTGAGGGAAATGCCGAAGCTACCCGACGAAAAGTTTTCGATGGAGAAAGAATACGGACTATAGCCAACGATGACACTTAATGTACCGGTAGTGTCATCGAGTATCGCCCGATAGGAATTTCCCTCACTCTCATAGTAGTGCTGATCCTTGTATATCTGGGTCAGAGCGCCGGTCGGCAACTGCTTTCCGTCAAAAAAAATGGCCCCCTGATTGTCGGTATCGACAATGGTATCACCAGCACCGACATGATAGGTATCATTGCCCGCACCTCCCTCCAGCCGGTCCGCCATGTGATCGTCCCTGCCGTCGTCCCCGATGCCGTACAAGGTATCGTTGCCGGCCATTCCTTTGAGGATATCGCTATTTCCACCGCCATAAATCAGGTCAGCGGCTGCGGTTCCGGTAATGCGGTCATCTCCCCAACCGCCTTGTATGCGGTCGATATTCGCGACTGAGATCCCGGTCAGATCGATGAAATCATCGCCTCCTGTTCCGGCAATAACATTGACGCCGCTGCCACCGTCTATGCGCTCAATGGAATGAAAACTATAGAGAGTATTGACCCGGATCGTATCATCCATGTCGCTGCCGAGGACCGTGTCCGTGCCAGCGCCACCGATAAAGACATCATAGTCTTCTTCCGCACCCATAATAAAGAAAGTATCGTCACCGGAACCACCGTTCATGGTATCCTGGCCCTTGCCTCCTTCAATGTAATCGTTACCGCCGGAGCCAAAGAGCGTATCATTGCCACCCATTCCAAAGATATGATCGTCGCCAGTATTAAAAACAGAATTAAAGATATCCTGATTTTCTGTTCCCCACCAGTATTCACGATCCATGTCGACGCCGTTCATACCGTTATCAACATCTATCTCCACACCCAAACTTTTATCGGTAAAATCGATATCCGAGTCCAGGTTACTGATTGTGGCTTCAGGATGTACTAAATGATAGAGAAATGTAGCACGATCTTTGATGAATTGACTGGAAAGCTGGCCATTTCTATTTGTTGCGTTACCTATATCCAGCTCTCCTTCTGTATTGAATCTGGCATAAAGTCCTGGGGCGCCCCTGACAACAAAAGGATTCAAGTTAACAAGAGCATAACGAGCAACTATTCCGGATTCATTTGGCATAGTGGCCGCGGCTGCAATCGCCGAATCCGAAAGTCCGGCAAAGGAAGTTATCGAAAGATTTGGCTTGGCCATTTTTTGTAATGACTGGATTGTGGTATAGAATTTTTCTCGATCCCTGCTGCCGATATCTTCTGCTTCCGGCATGAGTATGTCGGCAAGTTTCTGTACTGTTTTTTCCAGCGCCATATCCGCCCTGGATGAATCGGCTCGGATAAAACTGGAAATATCCTCTATCGTCAGATTTGGTGATATTTCGGCAAACAAGCTATAAACAGCCAAGGCATCGGTTAAACCAACAATGCTGTGGTTGGCTAATGGGTTGAGATTGGATTCGGTTTCGATAAAGATCGGTGGGGAGAGTTGCGCACCAATTCCTGAAATAAGTGAGATTCCTGCGGTTCCACGGATATTTAAAATACCGTCAACAAGTGCAGTATCCGACAAACCAAAGGCCACGCGAAAGGCGTCCAAGATATTGCCTGGTGCACCTCCTAAACCTGGCGCATTGAATGTGTACACTTCTCCGCTCTCTGCACTGAACCATGTTCCTATCGCTACAGCCAGATAACCGCCGAGAGAATGCCCGGCTGCCGTAAAGCCGGCCGACAAAGTGCCATTTACAAGCCATTGGTCAACCTTGGTTCGAAGTTGGATAAATTGCGGATTGAGATACGAAGGAAAACCCATTGCCAGAATGTAGTCGGCGTTGAAATCGCCAAGGCTTTCAGTGCCACGTGTCGCCAGATACCTTTTGCCCTGGGAGTCTTTAAATACAGTGGCAGACACACCTGAGGCATCTGTGTATTGAGTTACTACTGAATAGGTTGCGGCAAAAGAAGTGGCTTGCTCTTCGGACATGCCTGCTTCCCGTAAGTTATCTATATATTTATCATCCGATATCCCAGCGAACAAAAGACCATATGCTGCAAAAGCTAATTCAGATTGTTGGAAATATTCATTAATTATCCTCATAATCACTTCGCCCGATTTCTAAATATTGATTGGTAAAGATCAGAATTTGCGGGACAACGGTATGATGACGGATGCCAAGGCCCAGGCAACCCTCCACCACGACGAAGGTAACTGATAGCTTCCCCCATCAGTTTTCCATCATACCGACGAATAATTTTGAGAGCATGTCGCCTTATTTCCGGATTGCTTTTTCGGTAATAAATATCATTAGATTCGTAATAATATCTATCCTCCTGTTTGGTATATGCTCTTAAAGGAAGATGTATCCTGCCTGCCCAATCGCGCATGTCCGGCGTCAATTCAATAGTCTCATACACCTTGACTCCACCATCCTTGGCACACATATCCCGCACCTGATGG